>CAYREN010000502.1:0-3712 GCA_964423255.1 uncultured Roseivirgaceae bacterium
TAGCGGTTCTGGATTAGTAAGCGGAACTCCAGCATTTGAAGATGGTGGAGACAATGATGTTGAAGTAACTGTTGATGATGGCAATGGAGGCAAAGCTACACAAGCTTTTGTTATAAAAGTTGAGACAGTAACAATTACTGGAATATCAGATTTAGACGGTATCAAACGGCTGAGTTTAGATCAAAATTATCCTAATCCATTTAATTTCACCACGTCGATACCCTTTAATTTGAAAGAAGAGAGTGAGGTTAAAATAAGTATCTTTAATTTATCGGGAAAAGAAATCACAACTTTATTTGCAGGGCGAAAAAGTGCAGGAAATCACTCTATAAAGTTTAATGCAACTAATTTACCAAATGGTATTTATTTTTATAGCCTCGACACAGGAGATCATAATGAAATAAAAAAAATGGTTTTGAAAAAATAAGCATTAGAAAAATAATCAATAAAAAAAGGCAGCTTCTCAGCTGCCTTTTTTTTAATTAAAATCAAACCACACTCGAATTGGATCATTATCATCACCGCTATGATGCTTATAATATCCTTTTTGACCAGATAAGCCTAATTTTTCTGCATTAGTAAATTTGGTCCCTATTGCAGGTATTTCATACAGAAAGGAAATATCCTCCTTTGGAAATGGAGGGGATACATCTCCTTTTACCCATTTTGGGATTTTAGGTGAGAATATCTGCATAAATATATTTGGCGTTTCAATTAGAATAGTAAAAGGAGACTCAGAAGTTTCAAACTTTATCCAATTTATATTAGCATGATATCCTTTAAATTCTGGATAAATTAGGCTATTGAAGTTTTCTCCAGTTACTGTATTATTGTAACCCTTTTCCCAAACTCCCATTGTTGTGCCGTGAATTCTATTTTTCCAAACCCGGTAAGGTCCTTTTCCATACCAGCGCATTGATTTAATCTTTTCCTCAGGACAACGAAATCCGACTCCTATAAAATCAATATTTTTGTAATTGGTTGAAATAGGAGATACTTCCAGTTCAAGAAGGCCTGTCCTATGAAGTTTCCAAATAAAGAAATTTGGAAACCCATTTGACTTAACCTCTATAACCAAGTTTTTTTCAACATCAAAACGCCAATCCACTGATTCAATTATAGATTCAGTTCCTACAGGCTGTGGCCCTCCAGAAAAAGAAACATCACCTTTCGAATTATTAACTTTTATCAACCTCCCATTAACTAAATCAAATGTGAATTCAATTCCTTTGATTTTGGCAAATAAATTATCTCCACTTTCACTAATATTAATAGTGCCGGCTTCTTTGTTTTCGACTTTTGCCAAATACCTGTTTACTATCGATTTAGGATGTTGAATAGGCCAGCTCCAGGTATAGATTTCTTCTCCAGCTGGAGAAAAAGCAGTCATTGAAAGTATATCAGCTTTTATAAATTCATCATTTAATACAAGGTTAATTTTACAAGTTTCACCTGGTTCGGCATCTGGGCCTTTAAACATTCCTTGAGAAAGTATTTCTTCCTCATATTCTCCTGGCAATGGAATTTTAATTGACTTCCAACTAAATTTACATTCTTTCAGGTTTGTGAAAATATAATCATTGGTGATAAACAGATTACCATCCCATTGCGGATTGATTACTACTGGTTCAATCTGTACTGGAGACCAAACCTCCTTGATAGCAAAAAAACTCCCCTCCTTTTCACGATGCGGTCCAAGAATGCCATCAGGAGCTTGGTTGTCATTACTATCATATACACTATCCTCTTTATCAGTACGTAGCACTGCTTCATCACTAAATACCCACAAAAAACCTCCAGCAAAACGTGGATTTGTCTTGAATCTTTTCCACACATCATTTAGGCCAGCACCTAGTCCCCCATCATACAAGCCATGTAATAACTCGGTAGGCATAAATATGTCGTTTCCAAAAGAAAATCGATTAATGGCAAAATCAATTGTTGGATAGTGATGAGTATCAACTCCGTTTCTATTCAACCAAGGATAAATAACTGGTCTTTTTTGAATATCATAATGATGAAACCACTTTTCATTAGCAAAGCTCCACCCTCCTTCATTTCCATGATCCCAAAGCACAACACTTGGATGATTTTCATCTTTTAAAATCAACTCACGTACACGCTTTGGACCAATGATAGTATCGTACCCCTTTTGCCATCCAGCTAATTCATCCAATACAAAAAGACCTAAAGAGTCGCATAAATCCAGGAATCTTTCATCAGGACAATAGTGAGACATCCTGACAGCATTCATATTCATTTCCTTCATAAGGCCAATATCCATTTTATGGTTTTCATCATTGAGAGCTCGGCCAGTCTCCGGCCAAAATGAATGTCTATTTACTCCTTTAAAAACAACTTTTTTTCCATTGACATAAATACCATCATGCTCTCTAAGTTCGACAGTTCTGAAACCTATTCGCTTATTTACTACATGAATCAACCTATCTTTACTAAATAATGAAACTCTCATTTTATAAAGTGTCGGTGATTCAGGATTCCAAGAATTTATATCTTCATATTTTCCATTAACTTTAACATGTGAGCTTTTTTTATCAAATGAATCCTCAAAAATACCATTGATGCGACTTCCGTCAATATTAAACAACTCCACTTGAATTTTTCCGGATATCACTTTACCATCGATAAATGCCGATACTTTAAAACTACCATCAGCTTTAGCATCAATTGCTACACGACTAATATGTTGTTGAGGTGAAATTTCAAGAAATACCGGTCTGTAAATACCTCCAAAAATCCAGAAATCTGCCTCTCTTTCTGCTTGATTTACAGAACTGTTACTGGACCGTTTAGCAACATCAACTTCAAGTAAATTTTGTTTCCCATAATTTAATAAGTCTGAAATATCGTACTTAAACCTATTGAACCCTCCTTGATGGATCTCTCCCGCCAACTTACCATTGATTTTTACCTGTGTATCTGTCATGGACCCATCAAATACAATTTTAATTGTTTTTCCTTTCCAAGCTATTGGTACTAAAAACCGATGTTTATAAAGTCCATGTTCTTCTCCAATTTTTATAATTTTTGTTTTATCTCTCCAATCATTTCCATAATTATATGTGCCAAACCCCTGCAATTCCCAATTTGAGGGTACTGGAATTTTTGTCCACACACCGCTATTATTCCCAGCTGTGCATAAAAAATTCCACTCGACAGCGTTTTTTGAATCGGTTCCTGACAAATAATGACGGTCAGTTTGTTGTGAAAACCCATGAGAATAAATAAATATCAGGGCAATTACTATTATTCCTTTTCTCGAATTATACATGAAACTTAATTTAGTTAAAACGCTTAAATTGATACTGAACAATATTTTTATAAACTAAATATCTATGAGGATTAATTAGATTATCTAGAGAAAATGAATTTGATTTGATCATATAAAAAAAACCATTTTCTTCAATATGGTTAAATAATGATAATTTATCAAAAAATAAAACTCGAATGAAAAATCTATCTCGCATCATTATTATTTCTTTCTTATATCTAATACTGACAAATTGTTCTACTTCATCCATTGATTATTCTTCTGCTAAAAATGTAGATTTAAAATGGGAGCTCATAAGCAATATCACCGAAATTGAAGGTGCGTTTGATGCAAAATTCCTAATTAAAAACAACAGCAAAATTGAACTAACAAATAATTGGAAACTATTTTTTAATATCAATGGTCGAAAAATAATTGACC
>CAYREN010000503.1:0-1296 GCA_964423255.1 uncultured Roseivirgaceae bacterium
AATTCTATATATTGCACTATATCAAGCTTCCGACTGAAAGGAGGATTAGTTCAACTCCGACTTAATACGAATGCATATGAAAGTTGGGAATCAACAAACGTTGCAATCTTCGATTATATAAAACTGAATGGAATTAAAAATATAGTGAATGACAGTAGAGAGAATCCTGGCGCCCGAGTCAAATATTATCTTATATTCACTCAATATACTCCTATATTGAGTAACTAATATTGTTCTCGAAAATGAAATCCCATTTGTTCGCATTATGCTTAATATTAACTGTCCCTTGTTTAGGTCAATCTGATAATGATTCCACACGAGATTCTGGGGTTTTTACCATTATCGTTATGCCTGACACTCAAGGCTATGCTGATATAAGGCATAAAGAGACACAGAAGCACTGGCCGGGCATTGGAGATCAGCGCTCCTGTTTTTTTACGCAGACCGAATGGATCAAAGAGAACAGGCAGAAGCTGAATATCGTTATGGTGGCTCATGTTGGAGATATCACACAGACAGGACAAAAAAAAGAATGGAAGATAGCGGATGCCGCTTTCAAAACCATTGACAACCACGTTCCCTACATATTGTGCTCAGGAAATCATGACATGGGATATTCACCAAGACACCATAAGACAAGTTATTCACGTGAAAGCCTATTCAGCTTCTATTTCAAACCTTCACGTTTCACAAAGAACCCTTTGTACGATTCGCATTTCGGCAGTAATAGAAATCTCCATTTTCGAGAGGAAGGTAAGATTGAAAACTACTACCTCTTTCTAAATGCTGGTGAGATGAAGTTTCTCATGCTCACGCTGGAGTTCAAACCTCGAGACGAAACCCTTGAATGGGCAAATAAGATTGTTGCGCAGTATCCTGATTACCGAACCATCATTGTCACACATGGTTATCTAACGAAAAAAAAAGGACAACGAACAGGTGTTGACAGCTATTTGGTGAATGGCAACTCAGGGAAATCAATCTGGGAGAAATTCATCAGACATCACAAGAACATCTTTCTAGTTCTTTCAGGACATGCCATGGAGAATTTGCTGACCAGCAAAGGTAAGAATGGAAATACTGTGCACCAGGTTCAGGCAGATTACTGGTATTGGGACATCCCTGAGATCAAGGCAGGAAGTGGATTCCTACGCATCATGACTTTCCGTCCTGACAAGAACACTATTGATGTTCAGACCTATTCACCTGTATTGGATAGATTCCTAACACGTCCCAAAAGCAAATTCTCGTTGGATTACCTCATGCAGGAGAAGGGGAAATAGAGTTATTGGTAAT
>CAYREN010000503.1:1396-3708 GCA_964423255.1 uncultured Roseivirgaceae bacterium
AAATTCTCGTTGGATTACCTCATGCAGGAGAAGGGGAAATAGAGTTATTGGTAATTATTTGTTTTTTAATTTGCTGTGACTCTCCAGTGGAACTCATAACAAAACCAGTTAACAAAGCAGTGGACAAAAATCTCCTACCCGTTATGGACCAAACTTGGGTGGATGATTCTAATATTTAAAAGGAAATTGAATTCATGCTCAATCAAAAAAAGTAACGTTCCATAGCAAAAACCTATGAACATAGGGCTTCTGGCTTATCCACAGGGTTTGTGTATTTTTATGAAGTCTGCAAAATCTTTTGAAAATTGCTTTTAAAAGGGTCAATAATTAAAAACAAAAAATATTTTGTCTAAGTGCTTTGCGGAAAGTAATTGCTTACTTGCCCTCATACTGTTTATATCTAAACTGTTGTACTTCATTTAAACCTATAAATATGAAAAATTCATTTTAATTTATATTCTTAACAATTAGCAGAATTAGAGTATAACAAAATAGAAAGCTTATGCACGAAAAAGACAAATCAAAGAAGCCCGACTTACCATCCATGGGCGCACAAGACTTCTCTGAGATAGAAGATTGGCCGGGGTATTTCGATGCTGTTCTTGGAAAAGGAGCACGAGACACACTCATTGCAGCCCTGGATTCTTTTGAGCAAGAGGGATTTAATAGTGGATTTGCGGTCGATTTAGCTGCTGGTGAAGGACGTGATTCGTTGGAACTGATCAGTAGAAACTGGCGGGTATTAGCAACCGATAATCACCCAGAAGCATTCTCTTATTTATGGCCGAGGGTACCTGAGATATTGAAACCCCAATTGACGACCAAAGAGGTGAATTTCTGTGATATGAAGTTTCCCGACTGTGACTTGGTAAACGCTAGTTTTGCCTTGCCGTTTTGCGAGCCACGACATTTTGAAGTGCTGTGGAATAAAATCGTTGCATCAATCCGCCCCGGAGGCAGGTTTGCAGGTCAGTTCTTTGGAAATAGAGATACCTGGGCATCACTTCCAAATCGGTCTCACCACTCTCATAGAGAAGTTTTACAGTTACTGGAAGGCATTGCAATAGAGATGATGAGGGAAGAAGAACGTGACGATCCGCCAGAGCTTAGGAAACCAAAACATTGGCAAATATTTCATATAGTGGCAAGGAAAAATTAACAATGGCAAGAAGATAAAATAATCTGTCTATAGACAGATTAGAGTGAATGGTCTTAGATTTATGGTTCATCACCAAATTGCGTGACTATAAAGTATTTTACTTTTCGGTGGTGGTTTTTTTATGGAGAATCTTCCTTCTTAAGTTAAAGCGGTTTTTGATGAGCATGTTAACATATCAGTCAAAAAAAACCGAATTGGATCAGGCAGAATGAAAAAACCTTTTACCCAAACGTAAAAGTCATATCCATCCTTCAAAAACCAATAACAATTTTTTGTAATTTGCAGGCGTTGTGCGCCGAACGGCATCAAACATTATCTAAATCCAATACATGACTGCAAACAGCAGATACAGAGATTTAGACCTAACGTAACCAACAATTAACGAGTCACTGATGAATTCAATAAGATTAGTTATTTTATTATATATTCTATTGAGCAGTTTCATTTGTTCTGCACAAGAACAGTTTTTATACAAGCAAATTGATACGACTAAATTATATTTAGAAGTATATAATCCTGAGCATGTTGATTCGTCCAAAATCTATCCCGCTATGGTTTTCTTTTTTGGTGGAGGCTGGAAATCTGGAGACAGGTATCATTTCTTAAATCATGCGAATTACTTCTCAAAACGAGGCATTGTTTGTTTCCTTGCTGATTATCGAACTGAAACCAAAAATAATACATCGCCTATTGAGTCGCTCAAAGATGCTAAATCAGCCATTAGATTTATAAGAAAGAATGCTTCAGATTTTAGAATTGATCCAACTAAGATTATAGCTTCTGGTGGATCTGCAGGAGGACATCTTGCTGCTGCAACGGCATTAATAGAAAATTATAATGAAGATACCGATGATATGTCTTTAAGCTGTGTACCAGATGCATTAGTCCTTTTCAATCCAGTTATTGACAATGGACCTGGAGGATATGGTTATGAAAGAATTGGTAATGACTATAAAAATTTTTCACCGCTTCACAATATTAAAAAAGGAGCACCACCAACAATTTTCTTCCTTGGAACAAATGACAACCTGATTCCAATAGCAACTGCTAAATATTATAAAATGGTAATGAAAAAAACCAAAAGCAGATGTGAACTTCTATTATATGACGGGCAAGGTCATGGTTTCTTCAATTATCAAAATATTGAATATTA
>CAYREN010000504.1:0-3694 GCA_964423255.1 uncultured Roseivirgaceae bacterium
GGTTCAATGCCATGGTCAATTGAATTACGCAATAAGTGATTCAGCGGAGCCTTGATTTTTTCCAACACATCCCTGTCCACCGCGCATTGCAAACCATCTATCTTTAATACAACTTCCTTGTTCAATGAACGTGCGAGATCACGCACCATACGTTGAAACCCGACAACTCCATCCTCGAACGGCCGCATCCTGCTACCAGCAACTTCTCCATACAGTTTTTTACAAAGATAGCCGTTTTTTCGATCATATTCATCCAGCAAAAGCAATTGATCAGATAAACCACGCCGACATTCATCCAGACGCACCAGGGCAGTTTTTTGTATTTCGTCATCGTTTGAAACATTGTGCTGCATTGACAACTCTCGCCAGGATTCCAATATCGTAAACAGCTCATCCTGACGTCGTTTAATCTGAAACAATGAATCAGAGAAACTTTTTACCTCTCGTGATTCCACCAAAAGCTCGCTGGTCATGCCCAAAATTCGAGACATCCGTTCAGCACTGATACGCAAAAACCGATCAACTTCTGCTACCGGAGCTTTGGTATCGGCTACGATATCATCAGGTAATATCGACGGCATATCACTGGCTATGTCTTCCAGCAGCATATTTTTCCCGGCCAAAACCTGTTCAAGCGCAGCAACCAGATCACTAATGACAGAATCGTTCTCATCAACCCACCGGGCAATATTTTCTTCGCTGAGAAGTGAAATGGAAATAATGGTGTCCACTGCCTTCAACAAAAGGTCAATATCACTACTTTGCAAATGTAATTTATTTTTTTGTGCTGAAACAAAACAGTCTTCCATTACATGTGCAATCTGCACGACAGGCTCAACAGACACCATGCGTGCGGCACCCTTAATGGAATGCGATGCCCGCATTACAGATTCCAAAAATGTGGCTGATGTAGTATTTTGTTCAAGTGCCAACAGATCCTTACTCAATAATGCGGTTTGCCCCTCTATCTCCATTCGAAAGAGATCAAACATCGACAAGTCACCTATGCCTCCACTTGACGGGCTCATAATACAGCTCCTTCAAGTTTTTCCTGAAACCTGCTGATATTAAATATGGCGATTTGATGATTAAAGCGGTTTATTGACCCTGATAATAAAAGTGCATTTTCAGCACTTAATGTAGCAGGAACAGGAAGCAAGTCAGAATCCCCATACCAATAGAGTCCCTTCACCTCATCAACCAAAAAAACATACTGTATTTCATCCAGCTCGATAACAACCAACCTTCCAGGTTTGTGGTGGTTAATATTTTTTTTATCGGTATCATCAATGCTACTCATATCCAACAACTCACTTAATGAATAACAAATTTTTATTTCGCCGTTAATATTGACAATACCTGATATAAAACGATTCATATTACGAGGAATTCTGTGGATTGTCCGTTCAGTGGCTATTTCACCAAGGACGTTTGCAGGTAATGCAAACCATTCATGACCTGCGCGAAATATAAGTACACTATTGTTTTGTGAAATATCGCAACTTTTTCTTGCTGCAATATCTTTTCTCCATTGGGCCAAGTATCCGGATGGCGCTACTTTTTCAAATACAGAATGTCCAATTTCTAAAAAAACAGGACAATTTCGACAATGAGTATATTCTGTCAATTTCTCACATTTTCTTCTCGCGCGACTCCAGACACCAACAGTATTCCAGCAATCAGCAACACGCGAAAATGTTTTAATTTCTTCGGCCATAGCTATGGACTACGTTTCCGCGCCTTTTGTTCGCGACGACGAAGTGACTTTGCGCTATCTTCATCACCTCGTTGTTCTGCCAGAACCGCAGACAATGCCAATGCCTTGTAGTGATCAGGTGACAAATAAATTGCTTTTCTCAGTAACGTTTCGGCATCAGCATTATTACCCTGAAGATTACTGATCAGACCGAGATAATAATACGCACTTGAATCCTCTGGCTGTTTCTTCAAAAACTCCTCGCATGCCTGGAATGCATCGGACAAATCCCCTGTATTTATCAACAAATCAACTTTCTGAAAAAAACGGTTATTTGCACTTTTATTATCATCCACACCCTCATTATTATATTTTTCCGTCGTTTTATATTGCGGGAGTTTAATTTTTTTTGATAATTCAATATCTTTTTTAGTCACTTCAACCAGCTGATCATAAATATCCTTAAGTTTGTTTACTGGTTGTTCATTCAACTTAACAGGGTAACCTGAAAGCCTATTGATCATTTTTTTACGAAAGGAAAATGCCTTGGCCACACGAATTTTTGTAAAATAATTTTTATCAATCTGTCCTGACTCTGCATGACCAACAAACAATAACCCTCCACATTTCAACATTATTGATAATTTTTCCAACATTTTTTGTTGTGTTTCACGGTTAAAATAAATCAATAAATTACGACAAAATATTATATCGTAATATTCTTCTGAAGGACTTATCGGGTCGGTGATAATATTTCCCTTCCGGAAAGAAACACAATCACGAATATCAGATACAAGTTGAAATTCTGATTTTACAGGCTCAAAATATTTGTTTTGCAAACTCATTCCTTTTTCACGAAAAGAATGCCTTCCATAAATAGCACGCCGGGATTTTTTTAATGCCCGCTGACTGACATCTACAGCATCGATCAAAAAATCTTCTTTTTTCAAACCCAAATCACTAAGCACCATTGCAATAGAATAGGGCTCTTCGCCACTCGAACATGGAACGCTCAATATTTTTAGTTGATGGTTTTTATTTTTTTCCTCGTCATATTTTATTGAGTTTTCAGGCTTTACAGCATTCGCATAAATTTTTAGTGCATTATCACGCAATACTTCAAACGGTGTAATATTCCGGAAAAACCATGTCTCAGGCACAACAACTTCTTCGATCAACTCATCCAGTTCTCGTTTATCCGCTTTTACCAACTTGTAATACGTACTGGCATTGCTACATGCAGTCGCATTCATCCGTTGGCTTATTGCCCGATCAATACTGGAATCACCCACAGTATCAGCATGTAATCCAATGGATTTGTGTAACAAATTCTTGATATGTACAAATGCCATTATGGCATTGTCTCTCTGGCGACAATTTCAGCTTGTTGAAAAAATGTTTTATCCAGTTTGTCAAACACATCGTCAATCGAAATCTTTGTCACCAATACTCCTTGATGCTCCACAATGAGTCCATTCGTTGGAGTATCAGGGTTTCTCATTACCGGAGGCTGATACAAACCTTCATCAATAGTGAGCATTTCGGTCGCTTTCTCAACCATAAAACCAAATATCATTGATGCTCCGTTATCTTCAACTCTGGTCACCAAAATTATCCTGGTGCTCAGCTTCTTCTGACATGCCCGTCTGAGCAATAAATGGCAAAGATCAATCACCGGCACCTGGTTACCATGATAATTCAACAACCCCGCAGCATAATCCGGCAACATCGGAACTGTTTTTAATAACACCATAGGAACAATTTCAACAATATCCTTTGCCGAGATGACATAATGATCTTCATCAACAAAAAACTGGGCATACAGCACATTATTTACCTTATTAAACGATCAACTGACACGGAATTTTGATACGCCATTTTGCAATAACTGTGCTGCATCATTCAATAAATCAATTGCTGATGCCGAATGGTGGATTGATTCAACAGATTGTTGTGCTGACTCATTCAATTGCACCATGGCTTCGGTAATTTGCTGTG
>CAYREN010000505.1:0-3690 GCA_964423255.1 uncultured Roseivirgaceae bacterium
AAGGTACATTAGATTTATCCTTACCGTCGATGGTAAGCATTACGCCACCTTCGACTTTTTGGAATTTAGAAAAGGAATCCATTCTTCACGGCGATTTCCGGAAATATCCTTTAAATACATGATGAAGGATGGGCGATATGGTTGGAGAGCTAGTTGCATCCCAGCTTCTTCTGGTGATTCATTTCCTTTTGATGAGTTGCATTTTTTGCAAGCCGTAACGAGATTGTTCCAAGTGGTTTTTCCTCCTTTGGCCTTGGGAATTAAATGATCAATCGTCAATTCTTTTTTGGTGCCACAATATTGACAGGTAAACCCATCTCTTTTGAAAACATTTTCTCTATTTAGTACTACGCCTTTGTATGGTAGGTGAACATATTTATTGAGTTTGATGACCGATGGCATAGAAAAAGTATCATTTACCGTATGAAAAGCATGCGAATTATTGGCTTTGACCATTTCAGCTTTACTGAGATATACGAGTAAAAAAGCACGGTTTGCAGTACAAACAGCTATTGGAGTATAGTCAAGATTCAATACCAGTGCTTTAAAAGTCATGTTCTGAAAATTCGCTTTATGCCAACTAAATTATGCGTATAAGTTGATAATTCCTCATTATATATTCCATTTTCATCTAATTTGTCTTTTCTCACATATCCTGATGCATGAATGATATATCTATTCTCCACTAATATTCCAACGTGAGATATCGCATCACTTTCTTTCTTAAAAAATGCTAAATCTCCAGGAAGAGCATCCCAAAGGCTTGCTACAACTATTCCTTGATTATATTGTTGATAGGCATCTCGCCTAAGTTGGTATCCACACAATTTAAAAACTTGCTGAGTAAGCCCCGAGCAATCAATACCAAAAGGTGTTTTACCTCCCCAGAGGTAGGGGGCATTCATATAGCTTTTGATAATTTGCTTTAGATACTCAAATCCTTGTCGTTCGCCCATGCTTTTCGAATCACCGTTGAAAGCAAACTGTTCGTTTACCTCAAATAATTCGTACCTGGAAATGGGCAAAACGCTACCAATTAAAATTTGAATTAATCTCTTTTTATAAAGAATTGTTGAAGTGATATCTGTTGATATTTTAAATTCCGTCTTATTTAGGTATTCAAAATAGGCTTCTGAAATATTGCTGTGTTGTTTGAGATCGATCCAGCCTTCATATTGATCAAATTCGATGTTGATTTTTATCCTGCTGCCATCTATGGAGTGGTCAATAATACTATAATGATCTCCAAAGATTAATTGCGTGACCAACTCCGATTTATCACTATCACTTGCTCTTACTGGAACAACCCCAAGCCTGCAAATACCTTTTGTTTGACCTTCCACTGTTATTTGATAATTAATATTATAAAGTTAGCCTAAGTAAAAAATACTAATTTCTCCAGTCATCCTGAATTCCTGCCTCGCCAGTTGGCGGGTGTTTCAGAATCTAATTCTGTTGCCATGCATTTTGAACCTCTGAAATATTAATTGTGATTGAAAATTTAGACGCATAAGTTCTATAAATATCCCCATCTACAATTTCATTCTGGCGAGATCCTTTTTTAGATCTTTTTCCTTTATGTCATGACGTTTGTCGTGAATTTTTTTCCCTTTCGCAAGGGCAATCTCCAATTTTGCCAACCCTTTTTTTGTCACAAACATTCTGATTGGGATAATTGTTAGTCCTTGCTCCTGACTTTTTGAGGTCAGTTTTTTTATTTCTCTTTTGCTCAGCAATAATTTTCTGGTTCTCTTAGGTTCATGGTTATTGTATGAGGCCTGTTTGTATTGCGATATGTGCATTTCTTTTACAAAAGCTTCTTCGTTGTGTAAAATACAGTACGATGCTTGAAGATTGACTTTGCCATCGCGAATAGATTTTATTTCTGATCCTTGCAATACAATTCCAGCCACATACTTGTCTAGAAAATGATATTCAAACCCAGCTTTTTTATTTCTGATGCTTATGTTATTGGGGTCTTTATCTTTCTTGCTTTTTGCCACTGAAATTTTAATTTTTAAAAGCTGTAAATATAAATTGAATATTGATTACGACTTATATTTATTAAGAATAATCGTTAAAATTCCAGTAAGAATAGTGTGACATCGTCTTGCAATTCGTTGCTATTACAAAATTCCTTAAAGTCTGAATATATGGTTTGAACAATTTGATCGTCCTTTAGTTTGCAGTATTTAACAAACATTTCTTCCAATCTTTCATCCGTAAACATCTCACCTTCAAAATTGCGCTGTTCGGCAATACCATCGGTATAAAAAAGCATTTTATCTCCTTTCTCGATTTCAATATTGAGTTCATGAAATTGTGCTTTGGGAATAATGCCCAATCCTGGGCCCGGGAGATCAATGGAGAGCAACCCCCGCTTACTATTCTTCCAAACCAATGGATGCATATGACCGCCTTTGCTAATTGTTACTTTTGATTCATTCATGTCCACCAAAGCATAATAAGCTGTTGCGAAAAGTGAAGTAAAAATTTCATAAATATGCCCATTCATATGGTTCATCAATTCGATGGGGTTTTCACCATATTGTTTTGAAAATATAGTAAATCCACTTCTCAATACTCCGGTGGCCAAAGCAGCCGAGATGCCATGTCCCATCACATCAGCAATCATAAAGCCCACTTTATTTTCTGAGAAATTTCTGAGAGTAAGAAAATCACCTCCAACTTCAAGATATGGTTGATAGACATGAGATTGTCTTATATCATGTTTTTTAAAACAAGCTGATGCAAGCTGATCATGTCCTACAAAGTAGTCCTGGATAATTTTTGCATTGGACAATTCGACATTGATTTGGTCTAATTGCGAACTTTTCTGATCCAAAACAGTCTTTGATGAAGTGAGATTTGTAGCTGTATTGCGCATGCGACTTAATGTCTCATTGAGGCAATTCCTATAAAAATTAATCGCAAATATCTTGTCGTCGAGAAGCAATTTTTCAAAGACACTTTTTTTCAATCTCAATACGGCAGTATCTGTTTCTGCAATCACATTGGCAGATCGCGGTTGATGGTCAATGAGTGATACTTCGCCAAAGTATGATCCACTACCAAGAAAAGTAATGTGTATTTCCTTGTTGTCTTCGTTTAATTTGGTGATGTTGACCTGTCCATCAACAATAATATACATGGAGTCACCCAGTTCTCCTTCTCTTAAGATCTTGATTTTTGCAGGATGTGATTCTTCTTCAAACAGGGGAATAAGCATACTCAAAGATTTTGATTCCAGACCAATAAATAATGGTACTTTTTGTAATATTCGTTCGATATCCATGAGTTGGTATTTTATATTTTGTTGATGGCTGGTGGTGACAATTAAATCTTTATTAACGTTTATAGTCTGGTCATTTTCAATTATTCAAATTTATAAATTAGTTAGATAATTATTACAATTCAATCTGTCTATTATCAGAAATTTTAGTTTCACTAAAGCCACACAATAAATATAAGTTATTATTAGAAATTATTCTCGCTGTCAAAAACGAAGCAAAACACCGTTCGAAAATGAACATTAATTGTAGGATGAAATTATTCTACTTTTCTAAGTTGCAGTAAAACAATATGTTGCATTTTCTGGCATGGCAATTGGATAAAACTATTCGAATATCAATCTGAAGAAATGAAAAAGAATCTGAAAAAATGGACATTAATTTTAGGGATAATTGTTGC
>CAYREN010000506.1:0-3685 GCA_964423255.1 uncultured Roseivirgaceae bacterium
CAACGGTTATATATTCCCCAATTGGGTTTTATTCGTCTATAATTTATATTGTGTTAAGTTATTCATAGTGTGTTATTTATCATCCATATACCTATCCAATGGGCTTTTAATATTTGCAAGGCTTTTATTGCTGACATGGGTGTAAATCTCTGTTGTTTTGCTAATTGTCAAGTTTAGTATTTTATTTTTAAAACCGATTGGTTTTTCTATAAATATTTTTGGTTTTAATTCCTGCCATTCCTACCGGCCAGTCCAATGTCAATAAGTTAAGCGTTTCGTCACTGCGAGTGTAGCGTGGCAGTCTATTTACTTGGATGGATGATGCTCACAAATTAGAGATCACTTCGTTCCTACCAATGACGTAAACCCAAACGATCGTCCTCGCGGGGTCTCTTTTTAGGACCCCGCCAAGCTGTGGGGTCTCCAAAAGGAAGACCCCACAGGGGCTTTAATTTATTTTTTACGTCATTCCATTTTGTGCGTTTTGAAAAAATGTTAATTCTCGTGATGACGTTTTTGCTTAACTAATTGACATTGAGTTCTTTTCTGACTCCGTCATGCCTTCGATAAATCAAATAATAGATTAGAAAAGTATTTAAAGCTGTAATCATTTCCTGCTTATTGTTGTAATGATCATTTAGGGTTGTGGCTCTTTTAATAGTTCCATCGACCCTTTCGACCATTCCATTAGCCTTTGGAGTACTTAGCTTTGTGAGCCGGTATCTTTCGATTTTTCCATTTACTTACAATTAATTCTGATGTGTTGTATTTATTGGCTAACTCAAAATTGGTAAACTACTTTCTTTGATTTGTGTGCGAATGTGTAAATTCGTCACAGCGTTCGAATGATATGCTTGTTTCATTTTTAATTGCTTTTTAGTGAAAACTAAATTTATAAAACAAGCCTTCTTTGGACGCTTTCTTCTCTCTCATTGTTCCATTATGCTGCACTTCACAACGAGAGAGAAGAAAAAAACATCAACAACCTCGTGAAACTTGACAAGTTAAATTGAAAAAATAATTAAAAGGCATACTTATGAATAGCATTTATTTTAAACATCAATTCATTCTGATCGCACTTTGTTTGTGGATTAACTATACTGGAAATGCGCAATTGAAAATTGCAGATGCAAAACCAAATATTTTATTTATTGCTGTCGATGATTTGAATGATTGGGCTGGCTTTTTAGGGGGCTTTCCTGGTTTGAAAATCCATACTCCGAATATTGATCGTCTTGCAGCTTCATCAATGATTTTTACCAATGCACATACACCAGCCCCTGCTTGTGCACCCGCACGGACTGCGATACTCACAGGCGTGCATCATACTCGCTCGGGGGCTGAGCATGTCTATTGGGGAGACGGGCCAAAATGGAGGGAAATTGAATTATTAAAAAATGTTGTTACTCTGGAGCAATTTTTTAAAAAGCAAGGCTATAAAACCCTTGGAGCTGGTAAGATTTATCATAGCCAGGCACCACCCTGGGCTCCCACCAGCCAGATAGAGCCTGCCAATTGGGATTTTTATTACCCTAGCGCTTACATCTCACATCCCTTTCAGATACGAGCACCACAAGATGTTATTTATCCACCAGGAGTAAATAATGAAGGTCGGCCCGGAGGGGATAATAGTTGGTGGACATGGGGTCCAATACCTGTTGCAGATGAAAAAATGGCAGATTATCATGTAGTCGATTGGGCAAAATATCAACTTACATTAAAACATGATAAACCTTTCTTTCTGGCAACTGGTGTTTGGAAACCACATGATCCATGGGAAGTTCCTCAGAAATATTTCGATATGTACCCACTCGAAGATATTGTATTACCTGAGTATAAAAAGGATGATCTGGAAGATGCTTTTGATCATGGACGAAGATGGATTCATAAATGGGTTGTAGATAATAAACAATGGGAAAAGGTGGTTCAATCGTATGCAGCCTCCATTACCTTTGCAGATGCGATGGTAGGTCGTTTGTTAGAGACATTTGAAAAATCTGAATATGCAAAAAATACGATTGTCATTTTATGGTCAGACCACGGCATGCATATGGGCGAAAAAGAAAATATTGAAAAATTTACCCTTTGGGAAAGATCGACTCGCGTACCCTTAATTATTTCAGTTCCTGGTCTTACACAACCAGGAGATAAATGCGATCAACCGGTAAGCTTGATGGATCTTTATCCTACACTCGTCGACCTTTCAGGATTTGACAAACCATCTCACCTGGATGGACATAGCCTTCTCCCACAGCTTAAAAATCCGGATAGTGAAACTTCACCTGTAGTAACCAGCTATCAATTTAGTTGGACCAAAGAACCAATCATTGGACATGCTGTAAGAAGTAAGCGATACAGGTATATTTATTATCCTGAAATCAATCTTGAAGAATTATATGACCATGACGAAGATCCAAACGAATGGAACAATACGGCTTACAAAAAGGAAAATAAGGAAATCATAGAAGAACTTCGGAATGTTCTATTACATATGTTACCTCAACTTAATTGGAATGGAGGAGCCCCGAATGGATATAAGATCAATAATGATGGTAGTGTTCGCAATGTTAATTTTGTATCAAACCATAATTAATATCCATTGTAAGCTGATTTATTTATAATTCTCATTGAATGATTTGGTATTTCACCCGTATGTATTCTCAGGAAATTGCATGCTGAGAAGTAATTGAGAATGAGAGAGGAGGGAATTAGAGATCAATTCACCATTATGGATTACAATATCGCATTTACTTATCCCTTAAAATAGTGTATTGAACCAAGCCATTCAGTGAGTTTTTAAAATCAGATTCTTTGAAAGTATTTAAAATCTCCAAGGCTTCATTATAATTTTTTTTCATTACATCCTGTGCGTATTCAATTCCTCCGGAGCCTTTGACAAACTCAATTACTTCCTTTACCTTTTTAGATTTTTGGTTCTGATGTTTTATTTTGAATATAACCTTTTCCTTTTCAATAAATGGTGCATTTCTCAATGCATAAATTAACGGAAGGGTCATTTTCTTTTCTTTGATATCAATACCGAGAGGTTTGCCAATTTCGGCAGTACCATAATCAAAAAGATCGTCCTTGATCTGAAAGGCCATACCTACCTTCTCGCCGAAAAGACGCATTTTTTCTATCGTGTCAATATCGGCTCCGGAAGAACAAGCACCAACAGCACAACATGAAGCGATAAGTGAGGCTGTTTTTTGCCTGATAATTTCATAATACACTTCTTCATCAATATCCAACTTTCTTGCTTTTTCCATCTGAAGCAGTTCACCTTCACTCATTTCACGCACTGCGTTTGATACAATTTTTAGCAAATCAAAATCTCCATTTTCAATGGAAAAAAGCAAGCCTCTGGAGAGAAGATAATCTCCAACGAGTACGGCGATTTTGTTTTTCCATAAAGCATTGACAGAAAAAAATCCGCGTCGATAATGTGCATCATCTACCACATCATCATGAACAAGAGTTGCAGTATGCAATAGCTCAATTAATGCAGCACCACGGTAGGTCGATTCTTTTATTCCACCACTTATCCCGGCAGCAAGAAATACAAACATGGGCCGCATTTGCTTGCCTTTTCGCTTGACGATATATGTCATTATTTGGTCCAGTAACCGGACTTTGCTCTTCATCGAATCACGGAATTTTATTTCAAAATCCGTCATTTGCTGAG
>CAYREN010000507.1:0-3670 GCA_964423255.1 uncultured Roseivirgaceae bacterium
TGAAGGCGGACATATTATCAATGGCACTAAAAGTTATCCGTTTTTGCAAAAGCACCTGAAATTGGCAGAACCGAAAAATTAAATGAGCTTTTACAGAAACAGTAATAAGATATTTATAATGATATCCGGAGGAATTAATGTCATGCAATTCATGGTAATTATTTTGCTTTTTCAAGCCGGATTACTATTTGGCCAGGCCAGAACCATCAAGGTCGGTGGTATTTCTATGGAGGCAACAATTTACCAGAATTTCGAACATACCCTTCAGCAAAGTTTAGATGATATAGCGCCCTTGTTTAAGAAGGCTGAAAATTTAGGTCTGGATCTTGTGATATTACCCGAATCCTATTTTCGGGGCAGGTCTTTTCTATCCGAAGCTCAGGACTTTTCCAACAGTATCGTACTAAAGGGCATGCAGTCTATGGCAAAAGAAAACAAGCTTTACATTGTATTTCAGGTTATAGAAAAAGATGGTTCTAACTTGTACAATACTGCTGTTTTGCTTGACCGTGAAGGGGACATGGTTGGTAAATATCGGAAGGTGAATCTTCCTCCTGAAGAAAGTGAATTAGCTCCTGGAGAACATTACCCGGTATTTGAAACTGATTTTGGTACTATTGGTATTTTAATTTGTTGGGATACCTGGTTTACCAGCCCTGCAAAAAACATGGTGGATCAAGGAGCTGAATTGATTGTAGTGACCGCCTGGAACGTTACAAAATCTAATATGAAGCTATTAGCGGCAGAAAATGGGGTTCCGGCTGGTTTATCCGTTTTGGAAGACATAGGGATAAAATCAGGTATTTACAATAATTTTGGAGACGCCATATTTGATCAGCAATATGTAGGGCCATATTTTCTTGGATACGGTGAAGTGGAAATTGGAGGATACTGCAATCTGGCGTTAAACAAAACGGCACGTACTTCATCGGATACCGGTTCCAAAGCTGTGGATGGAAAATATGCTACTGAGTGGGCCTCAATTGAGGGCAATAACACCATCTGGCATACCGAAGGAGAATCTACCAGCTGGAAAGCACCTTCGCTACCGCAGTGGATTGAAATTGATTTGGGTATTGATCACGAAATTGACATGGTCTCAATTGCACAATTTAATTCGGATGACTATCAATATAAGATTGAGAGCAAGACAGAAGGGGGTAAATATCAATTGTTAAGTGATGAAATGAACAAACTTGAATCAACAACAGAGCATGGCATTGCGGGCTCAGAAATACTTAATACTCGGTTTGATATGCAGGAAGCCAGATACGTAAGAATTATCATTTCTTCTGAAAGTAAGCATGATTTAGAAATAAATGAGATAAAAATATTTGGAAAAATGAAATCACAACGTCCGTTAAAATAGATTTACTTGCTTAAATGGAATTGGAATTTGCCTAGTCTGTATATTCCAATTCAAGTATCCTTACAATATTGCCACCTAGTATCTTATTTAATTCTGATTCAGAAATCCTCCCATTTCCAGATGCTGTTGGAAGTCTTGCAGCTTCTATCTTTGCTTTTTCTACCATTGGGTTTAGTAAAAAACCATCGGTTGCAAAACATATATTTTCAATACCGGCTAGTTGAAACCAATCCGGCAATTCCCAGTAGTTTGCAAAACCACAAGTGTCCAGATAAACATTCTTCCTGTCTCTGGCAAGCTCACAGAATTCTTTTACATGAGTATTTAACGGGTCATTATATGCACCCATGTGTGGAATTATCCATATAGTATCTGAAAATTCACGAGTTAGCTCTTCAACAATCTGGTAGTTCTGTAGATGAATTTTCACTACCGGTATGCCAAGTTCTTCTACTTTCTTAAATATCATTCTTGTGGTCTTTTTCAAATCACGGTCTCCTGAGCGCAGTTCTCCTTCATGCAGTTTTAATCCTTTCCACGGTGGTTCAGATATTCGTTTTAGCTCATTTTCCCAATCTTTATCGCCAGGTCTTATATGCCCAAAAGGAATAAACCGGTTTGGATACTTTTCAAATGCTTTTAGTGTGCGGTCGTTTGATTCTTTTGATGGCGTCCAGGTAGTGAGAATTATTCCTTTATCTATCCCGGCTGCTTCATAATGTTCGAGAATATCTTCCTCTATTCCTGGCCAGTAACGTCCATAATCATCCGTTTCATATACCTCGAGGTGCATCATAGAATCAATTACCAAAGATTTTTTATTTATTGGAGGCATTGAAGACAGGCTTTTAGTTGAAAGCAAACCCGCACTTGCGGCAGTAGTGAATTGAGCGCTTTTTCGAAGGAATTCACGTCTTGATTTAACAAAAGAACTATTCATGTTGTGGTAAGTAACAATTACAATTTTTCAAGCAAATGATTATATTTCTCTACTATATGATTGGATGAATTTCCATCAATCACAACCAGTAGTTGCTTTTTCAATTCTTTTTTAGCTGATTCTTCCATCCAATCCTTATTTAATAAAATTGAACCGGAAAGGAAATCACTCAGTCTCACCAAATCATATTCTTCAAAAAGTGAGCTGTTTTGTTGATTTTTTAATATAAAAAGAATCATCTTGACGTATCTATATTTTATTGATTGAAAACCTGATTGCATTTCAATATTATCAGTATCAGTAGATTCATTTATTTGATACCCAAGATCCAACATATTTTGCATTATTATAATTCCAAAAATGTACAAATCGATCAGTTCTTTATTGTAATACTGATCAGTGTTTTCCAGATCGGTATATATCTTAATTAAATATGAATGAATACTAGTATAGGATTGTATTTTCAGGGCTCTTTGTTTTAGTGGTATTGCTTCATCCAATGTAAAATCCAGGTTTTCTGGATTTATGATACGATCAAAATAAATGCCTGACTTGTTGCTATTTTTCTTGGGTAAAGACAAAGGTTGGCTAAACTTAATTTCATCCAGTGCCGTACAGGCACTTTTATAATCCTCAAAACCCCAAACCGAAGCGTTATCAGGTAGTCCAAATTTTTTATATTCATTTGGAGTTAAAGAGGAGTCTTGATTGGAAGTTTTTCCACAAGAACCAGCAATGAAAATGATAATTAAATAAACAAAAATATTGTGTGTCATTTTTTATGATTAATGTTAATAATTTCAAATATATATCAAAAGAAAGTAAATAATTGGGTTAATATATTATAATTCATTATATAGTATTTTCATAATCTTTTTATTGTCCTGAACGTTGTTTCGTTTATATTTCACCAAGTTTGAGAATAAGTTTGAAATGAAAACTATTGAGTAGTTGGAGTATTACAGTTCTCAATGGGTGATAAAAATTATATGCCTAAAAAAATGATATGTTTAAAAGAAAAAAAGTAAATATTTTTAGTTGGATTGTGATCCTTGGATATTGTTTTATATTAGTTTCTTGTGAAAACACAAAAACACCGGATAAATCGTCTATTTCTTCAAACCCTGTCGCGATTGAAAAAGGCAATTCACTTTTTGCATTACATTGTGTAGCCTGTCATAATTTTAATCAGGATGGTATTGGCCCCAGACTTGGCGGTGTAACGGAATTGGTCTCAAAAGATTATTTATATAATTTCATTAAAAACCCAGAGGCAATTATTCAATCGGGTGATAATAGAGCTCAAATTTTATTATCCAGTTAAAGGTTAAAACCCTGCAATTTCATTGCAGTTACTTTAG
>CAYREN010000508.1:0-3662 GCA_964423255.1 uncultured Roseivirgaceae bacterium
TATTAAACATTTCCGGGATCACCAACATTGGGAAATGACACGCCCCACCGATACCTGCTGCAAGATGACCTGCAGACCTGCCCATAGCGGAAACAATGAACCAATTTTCACTGGTTCTGGCATCTTCATAGACGGTATTACAAATGGCAACTCCCGCTTCTTTGGCACTTTGATATCCGAAAGTTGGCGTATTATCCGGCAGAGGCAGATCGTTATCAATAGTCTTGGGAACGTGAATATTTTTTAACTCATACCCCTTGTCTGCGATAAATTTTGCAATTCTATTTGCTGTGGAGGCAGTATCATCACCACCGACAGTTACTAAAAGTTTGATGTTATTATCCTTGAAAAGATCAAGGTTGAATTTGCTTTCAAAGTCCGCATCTTTTGGTTTGAACCTGCTCATTTTTAGGGCAGAACCACCGCGATTAAAAATATCATCGGCATATAAAAAATCTATGTCAACGGTTTTTGGCTCTTTCGAAAACAAGCCGGAATAGCCACCGTGTAGCCCGATTACTTTCCATCCATTTTTTAAAAATATCTTGACTACGCTGCCAACTACTGTATTCATTCCGGGTGCCGGTCCACCACCACAACAAATTGCTACTGCTTTTTTCATTTTTTCTAATTAAGATTAAACAATTCTTACGTTTTTAAAATCGATTTATTAAGATCAGGTAGCTTACATTTATTATCAATTTTGTTAATATGGGCAATAAACAATATTGATAATTTGCTCCCCTAAAATCCGTGCAAAATTAATTAATTTACCTCGCAAAAGTAAAAGGGTATATTGCTAATTGAGAAAAGACTGATATAAACCAGAAGATGTTTATTTGAGAATGAAAAATAGTTTTGAAGAGACCATTCCTGCATCATTATTTGTACGTAAAATATACATTCCATTTCTTAAATGTCCGACATCGAGATTATAAATTGCATCATTTTTTACAGTAAAAGACTCCATGATTGTTTGCCCCAAAACAGAAAGTAATTCAACATTAAGCTGCTGATTCGCTTCAATATTTAAACCTGTAGGACCTATAATTGGATTTGGATATATATTCACTTCTATTGGTTTACTATTGTCTCCGGGGGTTCCTGTACTTATATTTTGATAAAATTGCAATCCTCCTCTAATCCCACCTACCACAATGCTCTCTGTACCTTGATTAAATAAATCTACGCTGGAAACCCATGAATGGGAATCGAATTTTATTGGCTCATCTTTATTTGTCAGTAAGTTCTTATATGAAAGCGTCACAAATAATGCATCTCCATCTGTTTGTTGTTGAAAATTATAATACACCCTGCCCTCTCCACTAAAATCTGTGGTGATTAAATCGGTATTTCCATCCAGATCTAAATCAGCAATGGAGGGCACGAGGTATCCTCTTTCAAGTGTAAAATCTCTTTCAATTCCAAGAAACGATGGGTCAACCAATTCAAAGATTTCATTTCCATTATTTCTATGATATTCCAATGCGCCAGCTCTCTTGCCAATTAAAAGATCGGCAAAGCCATCCTCATCCACATCAAAAAATGTAGGTGTATCCTTGATAGTCATTGTAGATGGCATTTGAAGTTTTTGTTTTTTGCTTATATCAAACGAAACTGGCTCTCCATGGTCAGCATCGTTTAATATCAACCAGGATGTCAATTTATTTTCGGAGTTCAACCCACTATAAATTAAATCCACAGCTTGATCATCATCAAAGTCTATCAAATCAATTTTTGGATTCGTAAGGTTTAAGGAGGCCAGGTCAAGATAATTTTTATCCGCTATTTCAAATGAAGGATTTATTGTTGAGCCGGTATTCGTAATTTTAATGACCATTCCAATAAATTTATCTCCATCCCCATGGCCATTGGCAGATACCAAAATATCTGTTTTCCCATCATTATCCAGATCGTATTTTGCCGGACAAGAAAGCTCTCCAAAGTCCATCATTTCTTGTTGCAAAAAATTATTTTGCTTATATATAAATATTGGGCTTTCATCAGTTCCGGTATTTTTATAAAACCAATTTGAGTGAGAGAAATCTATTTTAAAATTATAATTATCAGACACCCCAGGAGCAACGATAAGATCTTTAGTCCCGTCAAAATCAAGGTCTTCAAAAAATGCTGAAGGGAATATTTGAAAATTAGCTGGATTATGCTGATCAGGAAACATATTGGAAAAACCAATCATAAAGGCACTGTCTTTATCACCCATATTTTCAAAGAAATATAATTCCTGACATTGTTCCTGGCCAGATAATAAATCTTTGTCGCCATCACCATCTATATCGATTGCCAGCAGGGACTTTCCTCCAATATGTGCTATTCGTCCATTTGAATGATCATCACAATCTTCTCCGTGAAATGCAAATTCGTTGCATTCGCATTCTTGAAACTCACCCCAAGTCCTGCTATAAATTTTATATTCTAATGAATCGGAATGTCCATAGAGTTCCTGGCTAAGGTTTTTATGAAACCTTATGTATCCCCCAATGGCAAAATTATATACTAAAATGTCAAAATCTCCATCAGCATCCACATCGCTGATTGCAGGTATATCTGAAACATTTACAATAAGGTTGATTTTCCCGGAATATCCTGTTGTGAGCAGTGGATCAGCTACCTTTTCCCAAGTTGCGGGTTCGCCAGAAATGGTAATATTTTTAAAAACCACCACTCCTCTTTTTCCACTGGAGAATATATCTTTTTTCCCATCTTGGTTATAATCTACAAACAATACCCAACCAGTTGGAATTTCCGGAAGCAATACGGATAGTTCGTTTGCTGGAAGGTAATCTCCATTGTCAGCCTTAAATATTTGATAAATATTTGCACTTCGGTCGTATAAAATCAACTCTTCTATTCCATCACCATCGAGATCTGCTTTATTGTATTGACATGAATTTAGCCCTCCAGCCCAGGGCATAGCTATATCTTGCCCAAACTCGCTAACTTGGATATCATGCCTTTCCTCAAAAACTGCCTGACTGTTAACAATAAATGGTAAAAATAGTAAGATGAAGGATATTATTGATATTGAAATACTTGGCATTTGTTCATTAAAAAAATTGGTGGCGATCATATCATATGTTCACTAAACAATATAACTTGAGCAATTGATTTACAAAGATCAAAAAGAAAACGAATTTATTTCATTATCCATCTATGATAGATAAAATATATCAAAAATTTCTTGAGAGTACCGGTATTTGTACAGACACAAGAATTATAAAAAAAGACAAACTGTTTGTTTCCATCCAAGGGCCAAACTTCAATGCAAATAAATTCGCTTCTCTGGCCATAGAAAAGGGAGCGACCGCAGCTATAATTGATGATGCTAACTTTGCTATTCCTGGAAAAACTATTCTGGTGAACGATGGACTATCCACCTTGCAAGAGCTAGCAAAAGTCCATAGAGATAATCTTAAAATTCCCATCATTGGTATTACAGGGTCCAATGGAAAAACTACTACCAAAGAGCTTATTTATACGGTTCTCAACTCTTCGTTTCGCACCATCGCCACCAAAGGAAATCTCAACAATCATATAGGAGTACCACTAAGTGTGCTGTCTATAGACAAAGATCATGAAATAGCCATAATAGAAATGGGTGCAAATCATATTGGAGAAATTGCTTTTTTATCTTCGATTTGCAG
>CAYREN010000509.1:0-3654 GCA_964423255.1 uncultured Roseivirgaceae bacterium
GCTAACCCACGTAGGACGGAGGTCGGCACCATTAAGGGGAATCATTATGTCTAGACATATACACCGCATTATTATTACCCCCATATTTCTTTTCCATTTCCATTGATACCTGTTCTTCTATTGCTGTTGCCAGACATATTTTTTGAACTACATCTAATATTAATTGCTGTGACTCCTCTTCCAATCTTCCTACTTTTATAGCCATTTGCTTTACCTTTCCTAAGCTTGTGAACTCTTTTGAGTCGAAAATTATTTCATCCGCTGAACAGTCCAGTGCTTTAATTAAAGGCATTATGCTGGATATTTTAGGGTCTTTTACTTCACCCGTTTCAATTCTTAATATAGTTTTTTCCAGCACTCCAGATAACTTAGAAAGCTTTTTTGCAGTTAAATTTTCTCTTTTTCTTGCTTCTCTTAATCTTCCACCAATAGTCATAATTCCTCACTTTTTCGTTTTGAAAAACCCATCGAATTTATTTTTTCGTTCTTTTTCGGGTATTTTACCTTCTAAAAATCCCTTTCATGGTTGCTGTCCCCGCCGCTGTCTGATTTAATATCACATCAAAGGGTATTGACAGGTTTTTCAGAATGATTTTATTGGTCAAATTCACCACAGAAAGTAAGCTCTTTAGCAGTTTGGTACTAGTGACACCCAAACTTGACACCCAAACTTACTGCCGACTTCGTCACTTTTTCCCCTCTTCTTGCTTCTCCTCCTCATGTTGGATAATCGTTTTATTGACTGGCTTTCTGCCTATCAAGATCACCCTTCTGGTGGCCTTCCTGTCGTCGGCGAACATCATGTTTCTCGTTCTTGCATCGAAACTGGCGAACTTGTCCGTGAATCTACCAGCCACAAACAACATGAAGGCTCTAATTCTTCTTCTCTAATTATTCGCTGTGATGGCACTCGTGTTTCTATTTCTGGGAATCCTTCTCGCTTTAATCGTCCTGACAATCTTTTTGGTTTTCCAACATTTGATGAATGTTTTTCTGTTTTTAATCAGATCCTTATATTTTACGGTTTACCTCCATTTACTAAAGCCACTTCTAATCCTTCTTTTCGCCAAGGTCGTGAAGGCACAAAATCCCTTATGGTTTCCGATGGTGCTGTTATTACCCGTGTTGACTGGACTAGAAATTTAACTGTTGGCAAGGGCAGTGTTCCCTTTTTTATTCGCGGTTTTTCTTCTCGTTCTATGGGTAAAGGTATTCTTCCTTTTCTTTTTCCTAATGGTCGTACTCTTGAGTGGAAAGCTTCTTTCTGGCGGCATAAACTTTATAATAAATCTTTGAATCTAATTGATTCTTCCAAAAATAAGAAGATTACTTCTGAACATTCTGAATATCTTAATCGCCTTGCTTCTTTCTGTGATGATCATGGTGTTGTACGTGATGAAAAGGAGTTTAAACAACCATTTCTGAATAAATACGGTTTACAGTTTTATGGTCTTGTTAAAGAGAATGACTTTCATTATTATCTAAATGACATTAATGAATTACTTTCTAGTATTGATATGACTCATTCAGAACATATTGCAATTGCTGACCAACTTATTGATGCTGGTGTATGCCGTTCAGGACAATCAGCAAATTCAACACGAGCCTTTCATGATTCTTGGCTACATGGTCGGGATGTTAAAAAATCACTTAGGACTTATTATCGTCATAAAAAGCGTCTTCTCCAGATCGGTATTGATATTTCTATTCCCCACAATCCTACAAATGTTTCTCAAATTAAGATCATTCGAGAAATTACTGTCGGCGTACTATCTCCCCCTGATTGGTACGAAATGCCAAAAGCTCCATCACATTTACAGCTTGTTGGATAGGGGAATGATCAAAAGGGGGGAACCCGCGCCCCGCGGGGGGATTCCTTTTTCATTACCTGGCATTTTTCAAACACCCAAACTTACTATGGACTTCCATAGTTTTTCCCCTCTTCATATTCCACTGCGTTCTGCCTTACGTAGCTGTGATTTTGCTCTTGATCTTTTATAATTATCGTCTGAAAGACAGCAAATAGCGTTAGCGTAGCGACAAGCTGGAGAATGCAGAGATTAGTTACTTGAAATTGTTTTTGAAACCCGAAGATATTGGCCTTTCCCCAAAAACTCCCTTTCCTTGCCGAACCGCTCTTGATCTTTTTGTTAAAAGGTACGCCAGACCTAATGTCTAACAAAGCAATCATGTGAACGACAACGAATCTAAGGCGTTTTAAGGCTCGAAGCTTACAAAAGGTATATCATGTGCTTTTAAATCCTCTCACGCGTCACATATCGCGGCGTTAGGCTCAGCTAAAAACCGAAGAATTATTAATAATCTGGAGAAAAATGACATGGCAAATGGAGATGTATCTTTCCCAAAAATAGCTGATAGTAGCTGGTGGAAATTAAGAGATTTATTTAAAAAGAAAGTGCCTGCTATAGTCACACCGACATATTTGGCTACGGCTTTATCTATGGGGGAGGCATCTGCGAGATCAAATTTGATTGGGCCATTTAAAAAGGTAGGTATTATTGATGATGATGGGAAGCCTACTGATCGCGCATACGACTGGAGAGATGATAATAAATATCAGTCTGTTTGTGCATCTCTCATAGATAAATACTATCCTCAGGAAATAAAGGATCTATTTCATTCCCCTGATGCAGACATTAATCAGGTTACAACTTGGTTTATGAATCACGCTAGATGTGGTGAGCCAGCAGCCAAAATGTTTGCCAGATTTTATATCTTATTACTAAAAGCCGACCTGAATGAAGCTGCAGTGAAAAAAGAAACAAAAACACCAACGGAAAAAATAAAGAAAAAGTTATCTAAAGTGGCAACGAGGGAAGAAGTTAAATCAAATAAAAATATTACATCGACAGAGCCTACTGCAGTATCAAATTCTGCTCAGTCGAATCAAAGTGTATTGGGCAATGCTCCCGAACTTCATATAAATGTGCAATTGCATATATCGCCAGAGTCGTCTGCAGATCAAATTGACAAAATATTTGAAAGTATGGCCAAGCACTTAAAAGATTTTGGCAAATAGTATTATGCTTTTATCTCAAGGTATTAAGAACTTAATCGCAGGTATTGAAAAAGACTGTGAGGACACACTTTTGCCTCCAGAGGGTGGGTTAGAATCTATTGGCCAGCCTATCATACCCTTTACCCTTGTCAGAGATACAAGGGGATATTTAGAGCGTATTACACATCAAATTAATGGTACATACACGAATGGATGGTATGACTCATGTGCAGTAATGATACGACGGTTAATAGAAACACTGATTATTGAGTCTTTTGAAAATAACAATATAGCTCAAGCAATCAAAAAGCCATCAGGTGACTTTTACTATCTATCAGACCTCATTTCCAAAACTTTGTGTGAGACATCTTGGAATCTAAGCAGAAATACGCGGCAGGCTCTTCCTAAGCTAAAAGATATAGGTGATAAATCAGCTCACAGTCGAAGATTTAATGCCGTTAGAAACGATATCGACAAAATAAATTCGGAGATTCGAGTGGTTGTTCAGGAGCTAGTTTATTTAGCAGGTTTAAAGTGAAAATCATTCCAAGTAACATATGGTGAATTTATCAAAAAAAGCCTAACAAATAGCTCCATTGGACGTGCCGAAGCGTCATTTTTTTGTGTATGTCGCA
>CAYREN010000510.1:0-3630 GCA_964423255.1 uncultured Roseivirgaceae bacterium
AAAGCTTCACCAAATCATTTGCCAGGTATTGCATTAGACTGTTGCGATCTATGACTGTTGAGGATATTTCCAAGAACCTCAAAGTAAGTTGGGGGTTAGTCAAAAGGATTGATAAGACCTATTTAGAGGCTCATTTCACCAAGCCAAGACTGAAAGATGTCACCTGGTAAGTGATATTTTTTTTCTGCTATAAGCTAACAGACCCCAGAACTGGTCTGGGGATTATCGAGCTCATAATTGCCGAATCCTCAAATATCTCGTCTTGCCTGCTACCACGTCTTGCCGGACAACTAGCTACCTCGTCTTGCCGCACCTGTTGCGGTATCTGTTTGAGGTTCGCAATGATTCCAAAACGGCAAAGTATTTGTACAGCAGTTGCGGAGATTATTATGGTGTGAGGAAGGGCTTGATTGAATTGGCATCGATGTAGTTCGGATTGAAAATCCTATTAATCATGACTTCCACATGCCTTATGGAACATGTCGAAGAACTGGAATTCAAATAGCAAGCAGATAGTAAAAAAATAATATCATCAACATCTTATTTTAGTATAACTTTATGTTTCTAAAAACAAGGTATAGCAATCCATGAATAAAATCAGATGGGGAATTGTTGGCACTGGAAATATAGCAAATTCCTTTGCCAGGGATTTTAATTATGTTAAGGAAGGTGAGTTAATTGCTGTGGCATCCAGATCTTTGGACAAAGCCAAATGGTTTGCGCAGAAGCACAAAATACCCATGTCTTACGGTTCATACAAGGAGCTTTATATGGATCAGGATTTAGATGTGATATACATCGCCACACCACATAGTTCTCATATAGAAAACACTACCGACGCACTAAAGGCTGGCAAGGCTGTTCTTTGTGAAAAGCCAATTACCCTAAATCCAAATGAGCTTCTACAACTCATGGACTTATCCAAATCGACGGGAAAATATCTCATGGAAGCCATGTGGACCTATTTCCTCCCTCCCATTCTCCAGGCTCAAAAATGGATCTCGGATGGTGAAATAGGAATTGTACGTCACATTAGAGCTGAATTTGGCTTCAAAGGAAATATCGATCTTGAACCTCGACTTTTTAGTAAAAAAGCAGGAGGTGGTGCACTGTTGGATGTTGGCATATATCCCATTGCCCTCGCCTGGTTGATTTATAAAGAGATTCCAAAAAAATCTTCTGTTTTCCATAAAAAGTACCACGATGTGGACAGAGAAGAGACAGTAATTTTTGAATATTCTAATGGAGAAATAGCAAATCTTTCTGCATCAATTACATATGATATGCCAAATGAAGCTGTTATTATTGGAGATAAAGGATATATCAGGATACCTGAATTTTTCGTTGCCAAAGAGTGCTTACTTTACAAAAACGAAAAACTGCATGATCACTTTAAAGATGACCGCAAAAGCGTGGGTTACAATTTTGAAATAGAAGCTGTGAATCGTGATCTGCGAGCCGGGAAAGTACAATCGGATATTGTACCGCTGTCAACAAGTCTGATACTTCAGGAATTGATGGAGTTGGTTAAGCACGATTTCTAATATTTTAATGCAATTATGATAATACATTTATGATAAATAATAAGGACTTAGAAAACAGAGAAGATATAGAATTGCTTGTAGATACGTTTTACAAAAAAGTATTGAAAGATGATACTATTGGCTATATTTTCAATGATGTGGTAAAAGTAAATTGGGAAAAGCACATGCCGCTTATGTACGACTTTTGGGAAACAACGCTATTCCACAAAAATGTTTACAAAGGAAACCCGATGAAAGTGCATATAGATCTCCATGCCAAAGAACCTTTGAAAAAAGTACATTTCGACAAGTGGTTAACAATGTTCAAATCTACCATAGATGAGTTGTTTCATGGAGAAAAAGCAGAATTGGCTAAAACAAGAGCACTGTCCATCGCTACGATCATGCAAGTAAAAATTTATCAGGCGTCCAATTAAATCACCAGAAATGCATTATTATACAATAAATTATCAGCTAAACGACCTCCATTGAGTAATGATTTTTAAAATTGTAACCGAAATAAAATGACTGGAAAACACTTTTTACTTATCATTATCCTATTTCTTCCATTATTTATTTATGGACAATATAATGTTGTCCCGCAATTTCAAGAAGCACAGATAAAAAAAGGTAAATTTAGGTTAACTGCTTCGTCAAGAATTGTTACTGATACGGATAGCTACGAGATAATTAAGCAAGACTTAATGATTTTCAAAAAAGAATTAGGGTCAATTGCCGGATTGGAGTTGACCATCCTGAAAGGAGAATATCAAAAAGGAGATATAGTTTTTTCCCTCGAAGTAAATAATCAAACTCTTGGTGAGGAAGGCTATGAAATGGACATTGAAAAGCAAGTGCTTATAAAATCCAAAACCACAAAAGGTTCTTTTTATGCAATGCAATCTCTTCTGCAACTATTAAAACAAGATAGTAAAATTCAGCACGGGTTTATCCGTGATTTTCCAAACTATGCAGAAAGAGGATTTATGATAGACTTGGGTCGTAAATACTTTGAAGTTAAATACATTGAAACCCTCATCCGTAAACTGGCATGGATGAAAATGAATTTTATCCATCTGCACTTTACGGATTGGAATGGATTCCGGCTTAAAAGTGATCTTTTCCCAGGATTGGCAGCAGACCAATCGTACAGCAAAGAAGAGATAAGGAGAATACAAGATTACGCAGCTAAATATCATATAATCGTAGTTCCAGAAATTGATCTCCCTGCTCATGCAACAACTATTACAGATTACAACCCTTATCTCAGCTTTTCATGTCCTTCGATGCGGTCATCCAGGTGGCAGACCATTAGTTTGGAACGAGACGGATATTCTGCCGATGGTAAAGCATGGACTTTAGATATTACCCGGAGGGAAGTTCGATCGTGGATCAAGGCGTTACTTGACGAATGGATACCATTATTTGATGGTCCCTATTTCCATATTGGTGCAGATGAATATCAGTATGATAGAGAGAAATATGCTTGTGAGGAGTTGGTATCCGCAACAAAAAAAATGGGCTATGAATATCCTGGAGACGTTTTTGTGGATTATATAAACGAAATCAATGAACAAGTAAAATCCTATGGGAAAACAACTCAAATATGGAACTGGTGGCGTTTTAGTCAAAATGAAAATAGACAGAATAAAACGAGTATTCAACCTGCTAAGGACATTGTAATCAATGCATGGAACAGGCCCAGGCTAGAAGGGATTCTTTCTGATGGGTATCGTGTAGTGATTACATCCGAAACCGGGGAAGAAGGTTTATATATCGTGCCGAGTATGGGTCAAAAACCTGGTGAATATGGATATTTTGATTCAAAAAAAATATATGAACAATGGAAACCACAGGCAGGAGAAAACATAAATGGGTTTAAAGCTTGCTTATGGACAAATAGAGTCGAGGACAAAGAGGATGATTGGTTTAATCAATTTATCCATCTTCCAATAGCAGTTTTGGCAGAGCGAATTTGGAGCGTTGAGCACAACAGTACATTGGATCAATTTCAAAATCGTTTGAATAAAGTGTCTTTTCCATTTTAGTAAATATGGTTAAGTTCTAATTATAACAGCATTTTGTTTAAAAAGCTCAAACATGGCAT
>CAYREN010000511.1:0-3624 GCA_964423255.1 uncultured Roseivirgaceae bacterium
AGTTTGGTTTTTTATCTGATTAATCTTGTCACTGGAGCCATTGTCGAAACCAGAGCAGTTCTCAACCCACAGGCACAGTATGGAGGAGATGTTATTTCCAGAATCAGTTATGCTTCTGAAAAAGAGAGCGGTTTGATAACCTTGCAAGAAGTTATTATTAATGCCATAAATAAACAGCTCGAGCATTTTTCCAAATTTGCAGGCATCACTAAAGACGATATTGTAAAAATCACAGTTTCAGGCAATACAACAATGTTGCATTTGCTATTGGGTGTCGATCCTTTATCCATTGCACTTGCGCCGTTTACACCTAGCTTTATCGAAGAACAAATATTGTCAGGTAAAGACCTCAATCTTCATTGCCATACTGAAAGTGAGATTAAGATTATGCCATCAATTTCTGCCTATGTCGGTGCAGATATCGTTTCAGGAATGGCATCAATAAAACTGGACGAGGAGAAGAAAAATTATCTTTTTATGGACCTAGGTACAAATGGTGAACTGGCCTTGGTTATGCCCGATCAAATATTATGCTGTGCCACGGCAGCCGGTCCGGCTTTAGAAGGAGCAAGAATCTCTTGTGGTATGGGGGCAACGGAAGGAGCAATTTCTGCATTTGATGAAAATGGTTATACAACAATTGGAGATGTTTCTCCAATTGGAATATGCGGATCAGGGCTAATAGATATTGTTGCGCATTTAATAAGACATAATTTGGTTGATGGTGATGGATTATTAGAAGAAAATTTTATAGCCTCCTCATCAGATCAAACTGAAAATAATGAAAACATTATAATTACCCAGCAAGACATCAGAGAAGTGCAACTTGCAAAATCCGCCATTGCTTCCGGAGTAAATATTCTGCTGAAAGAAGCCAATTTGAGCACTGATGAAATAGATTGTGTTTTCCTCGCCGGTGGCTTTGGAAATTATATTAACCCAGACAGTGCCATGAAAATTGGCCTCATCTCTCAGGATTTTAAAAATAAGATTATCGCTCTGGGCAACACATCCGGTACTGGAGCTGTGCTGGCGCTGAAGTCTGTACAATTTGACGATGTGATAAATAGTTTATTAGCAAAAACCCGATATATCGAATTATCAGGTCATGAAGACTTTGCATTAGATTTTGCAATGAATATGTTCTTTGAATTTGTTGAGTTATAAGTAGCTCATGATTAGTGTAAATTTTATCATAGGATATCTTGGAGCTGGAAAAACGACCTTTATTCAGTCTTACCTAAATTCTCGGATTGGGCAAACTGAAAAAGTTATATTGATTGTCAATGATTTTGGGAAAGTAAACTATGATGCACAGGCATTAAATAAAAATGATGTGAAGATCAAATCCATTACTTATGGATGCCTATGTTGCGATCTACAAATACGATTTAGAGAGCTGCTTTTAGAATGTGGTAATCGAAAAGATTTGGATAGAATATTAATAGAACCCTCAGGAATACTGATCCCTGATATTATTACTGAAATTTTTCAAGACTCTTCCATTTCAGCAAACCTAACTCTTGAGCCATTAATTCAGTTAATTGATGTTAATCTTTTTTTTAAGATTAGAAACAAAGTAATACCTCCATTCATCGAGCGGCAAATTGTAATGAGTGAAAAAATAGTATTGAATAGAGTAGAGACAATATCCAAGAGTGAATTAATGGAGGTAAAAAATGTACTACATCAATTAAATCCTCGAGCTACTTATTACCAGTTTTCAAAAAGACAAAATGCTGATAAAATAGTACTAAATTCAACTGCCAAAATTGAAGTATCAAATATTTCCAATGAGTCAGAAATATTGAGCTCTCACAAATACAGAAATATTCAGATTGATAAAGGTCTGGATTTTAAGAGTCAACAAGAATTGGAAAAGTATTTTAAATCTCAAGGTCCAAACTTGGAAAGAGCGAAAGGAATAATAACCATTAAGCAGATTCCATTCATGGTCAATTATACAAAAACAGAGACATCTTTAGTTAGTTGGACCAAATCAATGAAATATGGGATTTCGATGATATTCTCTAACCCTAATAATTAATATGTATAAACTCCTCACCTTCTCAAAACCTGAAACATTTTGACATAATGTTCCGATGGCATAAAAATCCCGGCGCTTTTTTCATAGAATTCTTTTCCTATGGGGTATATCCCATCTTTAGTTCGTGTCCACGCTGATTTGGCCATAGGATGATAACTCATCATTTTATCCCAATTTCTGTAATATTGATGACCGTTGGTTTCTTGCAAGCCTAGGTCCATTTCAGGAAAGGGCGGTAGCCGTGCAGCCACAGATTTGTTCCAATCTACTAAGATGGGATTTACAGTAAGGTCTGCGCAAAAGCACGGTATTTTTTTCTCGTACGCCAGCTGAGTGATTTTCATGGTCATACTCAATGTTTTGGCAATAGCCTTAACAGCAATAGTGCCATACCCTTGCTCTATTCGTCGGGCAGCATCTTCAGCAGTGTGCGCACTTTCATCAGCTGCGATACGAACGCCTACATTCCCTACAAATGCTTCATTAAATTCATCGAAAGGCTCTTCGATAACTGCTATTTGATCCAGTGCTTTTATTTTGTCCGCATGGTCAATAAACCTCATTAAAGTTTCCTTTTTCTCGTATCTTCCATTGGCATCAAAATAGTATGGAATTTTACCGCTTTTGGTATGAGGTGTTTCGGAATGGCCAATAGCTTTGTGAACTCCAGTAAGAAAATCAAGGTCTTTTTTAATCATTTCATTTTGACTTCCTGACGATCCGGTTTTCAGTTTCATAATAAAATATCCCTGATCAGCTGCTTCCTTAATCGTAGCAACAGGCGTGCCGACACTAAACGATGGAATACTTGCTACTTTGGTATGTCGATGAGATAGCCCGGGCTTGTAAGCATCAGGTATCAATTCATCAAAATTCTTAACTTTATTATGATCGAAGTATAATTTCCATAGTGCATTGTCAACACATACCAGGGAATTAAGTGCAAATGTTTTTCTCATGTTCGGATTACCGGAGATACGTTTGCCGTAATCCAATATCTCTGGTAATAATTCATCCAGCAAATCCAGAGGGTTGGTGAAAGTCGTGCCATTGAGCATTTGAATTGCTCTTTCGCTCATGGCGTACATGATGGCATTGCCACCATTTTCGGAATGATCAAAGAATACCTTGGAATCTGACCAAAGTACACCCTGGGTTCCCAGGCCAATTCCTACCAATCCGGAATCTGTTTCCAAATAACATACCGTTTGCCAAACTTCAGATATTCCACCACCTTTAAATCTATAAGGTGAAATGAGCGGTTCTCTTTCGAAGTTAGAATCGACTTTAACGATTTTTATTTTGGATGTCTGAGGTTGAGAATTAATACTACTTGCAAGTGGGCTTATAGCTGACATTCCTAACGCCATAGTGGCACTTCTGCTTACAAATTTTCTTCTTGAGATCATATATAAAACTAGTTAATTTCTTTGGGGATATTATTTAAAGTGTACCATGCTTCTGATGACCAGAGGTATTGCCCACTGGAGCTTTGTAAATCAGCATCCAAATCAAATTTTACGACATGCTCATTTTTCAACCCAGGGATTATCAAATGAACTTTTGTTCGATCTGAA
>CAYREN010000512.1:0-3622 GCA_964423255.1 uncultured Roseivirgaceae bacterium
AGATGGTATTGAGATTCATGATCTTTCTTATGATAAACTGAAAGCCAAGTTATTGGAGGATGGTCAAGTGCTTGGCTTGGATAATGATTAATTTGCCCAGTAGCATTGGAATTATTAATCAATGTAAGCCAATAAAAAAATCACGGTATATCCATAAATTTATGAATTTGCAATGAAATCTCCCATTGAGAATTTTCCTTGACAAAGGAAATTATTAGAGGTAGCATTTCTTTTGACTTTGACCATTCTGGTTGCAATAAAAGCTTACATTCCTCTCTAACTTTTTTAGCCATTTGAGTGGCCCATAAAAAATCGCTTTTGTTATACACAATCACTTTTAGTTCGTCTGCAACATCAAATGTCTCTTTTAGTGGTTTTTTAAATTTCTTTGGTGAAAGACATACCCAATCCCAGCTGCCTGTCAAAGGGTAGGCCCCGGAAGTTTCAAGATGAGTTTTAAATCCGATTAAATTTAATTTTTCAGTTAGCTCTGTGAGATCGTACATTAAGGGTTCACCACCAGTGATTACAGCTATTTTAGAATTGTGTTTACTTGCCGAGTTGACAATCTCGCTTACGCTAATTTGTGGGTGAATATCAGCATCCCAGGAATCTTTTACATCGCACCAGGGGCAGCCAACATCACAACCTGCCAGCCTGATAAAATATGCAGCTTTTCCAGCATGTACTCCTTCTCCCTGGATGGTGTAGAACGCCTCCATCAATGGAAGTTTTCCATCAATTATTTTGCTGCGTTTATTCTTCATTATTTCCAGCGCCAGTTCCATTGAAATTTTATTACTGCGCTTTTATTTATAAATAGCATTCTTAGACGCCAACAGCGTATTCATCAATAATGAAGCTCTTGTCATCGGCCCTACTCCTCCTGGCACTGGTGTGATGAAACTGCATTTTGGTTCCACTTCATCAAAATTAACATCTCCTTTTAAAGAAAACCCACTCTTTTTCGAAGCGTCAGCTACTCTCGTAATACCTACATCAATCACCACGGCACCTTCTTTTACCATGTCACCTTTCAGAAAGCCAGGAATCCCCAGAGCTGCGATAATAATATCGGCTTGTAACGTCATTGCTTTAATATCTTTTGTGCGACTATGGCACAGTGTCACTGTGCAATTTCCAGGATAGGCCTTTCTGGAAAGTAAGATACTCATTGGCGTACCCACAATATCGCTTCTGCCAATGACTACGCAATGCTTACCAGAAGTTTCTATTTCGTACCTTTCTAACAATTGCAATATTCCATAGGGAGTAGCGGAAATATATGACGGCAAGCTCTTGGCCATTCGACCAACATTTACCGGATGAAAACCATCTACATCTTTTTCAGGCTTAATCCGATCGGTCACTTTTTGAACAGAAATATGATCTGGAATGGGTAGCTGTACGATTAGCCCATCAATATCCGGATCGTTGTTAGTGGCTTCTACTTCACGCAGTAATTCTTCTTCGCTAACAGAATTATCAAATCTTTTCAGCGTTGATTTAAAACCCACCTGCTCGCAGTCTTTTACTTTATTTCGCACATATGCCTCACTGGCGCCATCATTTCCTACCAATATCGCTGCAAGGTGAGGGATTTTACCTCCTTGTTCTTTTATCAATTTGGTTTTTTCGGCAATTTCAATTCTGATATCCGAAGAAGTTTTTTTGCCATCCAATATTGTAGCCATGATTTAAAATTATTGTATATGTTGAAAAAATTGAATTTATATTTTCTTTTATAATTTGCTCTTTGAATGAAGAGTCAATTATTTTACTTTAATCCAGTTTTAAAACTGCCATGAATGCTTCTTGAGGAATTTCAACATTTCCCACACTCCTCATCCGTTTTTTACCTTTCTTTTGTTTTTCGAGCAATTTTCTTTTTCTTGTTATATCCCCTCCATAACATTTTGCCAATACATTCTTCCGCATAGCTCTCACACTTTCTCTTGCAATAATTTTTGATCCTATTGAAGCTTGTATGGCTATTTCAAACATTTGTCTAGGAATCAACCCTCGTAGCTTTTCGCATAGTCGCTTACCCCATTCATATGCTTTATCTCTATGCACGATTGCAGATAGCGCATCTACCTTATCGCCATTGAGCATAACATCCAATTTCACCATGGTAGATTGTTGATATCCAATCAATTCATAATCCAGAGAAGCGTATCCTCTGGAGATTGTCTTAAGTTTATCGTAAAAGTCAAATACAATTTCTGCAAGGGGAAGCTCAAATGTCAACTCGACACGATCGCTGGTTAAATAAACCTGATTCTTGATTACTCCTCTTTTGTCAATACATAATGCTATGATTGGTCCAAAATAATCAGCTTTCGTGATGATTTGAGCACTTATAAATGGCTCTTCAATATGTGAAATCGTATTTGGCTCTGGCATTTCCGATGGCGCATTGACTTCGAAAAATGAACCGTCTGTTTTTATCGCCCTAAATTGTACCGAAGGAACGGTGGTAATCACGGTCATGTCAAATTCTCTTTCCAGTCGTTCCTGCACAATTTCCATATGCAACATACCAAGGAATCCACATCGAAAACCAAATCCTAATGCCATAGATGTTTCCGGTTCCCAAACCAATGACGCATCATTGAGTTGTAGTTTTTCCATGGAAGCACGAAGCTCTTCGTATTCACTGGTTTCTACAGGATATATCCCTGCAAAGACCATAGGCTTCACATCTTCAAATCCTTTGATGGTATCTTCGCAGGGTCGTTCAAGATGGGTGATGGTGTCTCCTACTTTTACTTCACGGGCGACTTTAATTCCCGAAATCAAGTAGCCAACATTCCCGGTGCCAATTTTATCTATAGGCTCTTGCTCGAGCTTTAATATGCCAATTTCTTGGGCATCATATACTTTGCCGGTATTTATAAATTTTACCTTATCTCCTTTATTAATTTCACCATTGAAAACTCTGAATATTACCTCTATCCCTCTGTACGAATTGAATGCAGAATCGAATATCATGGCTTGCAAAGGTGCATTTTTATCTCCTTTGGGTTGTGGCACTCTATGAACTATAGCATTAAGAATATCATCAATACCAATGCCTTCTTTCGCTGATGCATAGATGATGTCATCTTCTTCAATGCCCAAGAGATCTACGATTTGGTCTCTTACTTCATCAGGTTGAGCGCCCGGCAAATCAATTTTGTTAACAACAGGAATTATTTCTAAATCATGCTCCATGGCCAGATAAAGATTGGAAATGGTTTGTGCCTCAATTCCCTGAGAAGCATCTACAATCAATAGTGCTCCTTCGCATGCTGCAATGGATCTGGAAACTTCATAAGAAAAATCGACATGGCCGGGAGTATCAATTAAATTCAAGATATAGTCATCTCCTTCATGTTTATAATTCATTTGAATAGCATGGCTTTTTATGGTAATGCCTCGTTCTCTCTCAAGGTCCATATTATCCAGCAATTGCGCTTGCATTTCTCTATCGGTAACCGTGCCGGTAGCTTCCAATAGTCTATCGGCAAGGGTACTTTTGCCGTGGTCAATGTGAGCAATTATGCAGAAATTTCTTATTTTATCCATATTCACTAAAAGAAATGCAAAAGTAGGTAATTATAGTAAAATATAGATCACA
>CAYREN010000513.1:0-3596 GCA_964423255.1 uncultured Roseivirgaceae bacterium
GATATACTTTTTCCATATCATCAATTTCTAATACGTGAGAATTAGGATATAATAGCTTTAAACGTCTTCTCACATTTTCGAGACCCAGTCCTGTTCTTTTCAATGAAGAAACTTTGTGAGGTTTTGAATTATCAACACAAAAATGAAGAGTGGAGTTTTTTATAGCGGCAGAAATATCAATGGTACTCTGTTCATTCGTACTTTGGGCACCATGTTTAACAGCATTTTCAACAAATGGGATTAGCAACATCGGAGAAATCCTTAAGCCCGACACGTCTCCGTCAATTAAAAATTCAATAGTACAACGTTTACTCAATCTTTTTTCTTCAAGTAATAAATAATTTTCTATAAATTCAAGCTCTTCTTTTAATAAAACGGTCTCTTTTTTAGAACTTTCTAGTTGATACCTCAATAATTCTGAGAGCTGCATAACAAGGTCAGGAGTTTCTAATGATTGTTTCCGCGAAAGCGAATAAATACTATTTAAAGAATTGAATAAAAAATGTGGATTTACCTGTGCTTTTAAATAATTAAGCTCCATTTCTTTTTGTAATTTTTCCTTCTCGTCATTTTCTCTTCTGAACATTATATTTCTTCTTAAAAAAAAGGCAGCCATTCCGGTTCCAGTAGTATAAATTAGAAAAAAGATCATTTTATAAACACCATACCAGCCATCCTTCCCATATCCTTTCAAATATGCTCCAATAAATACACTCCCAATAAGAAGTATGGTATATAAAAAATAGCGTCTCTTATCAAAAAAAGATGGAATCAAAATAAAATGATTTATCCATATGATGCCCATAATGGCAATTGTATAATTAAGACCATGTAAGTAAAAAGAATAATTAGTATCAAATCTATCCTTAAACGCCCACATACTTAATATCTCAAGTATAAGTACCAATAAAAAGGCGCCTATATTTATTAGGATTGTATTTTTTAATAACCTGTTAAGCATAAATTCATATAATAATCGGTTAAATATACCATCTATGCACAGAAATTATCTTAATTATTATACAAAAGCGGGATATCAATGACGAAATGGTTTTATCATTTAATTATTGGGTTCATCCTATTAATGGATTTAGACATTGAATTTACTATACATTTATTAAACATTTAAGTAAAAAAATCTAAACAATGAAAAATTACAATAGTATACTTTTAATAGTCACCATCTTTTTAAGCGCTTGTGCTACTAAAAAACAAGTATCAAAAAACAATTATTCACCAACTATAGTAAGCCCATATTCTGATCAGAAACCACCAGGGGTAATTCCTGAAGTATTTGCGCCTCGTATGGATTCTACAGAGCACAGTGAACCAGCAGTTACCTTAGGCGAAATATCTTCACTTCAGTCAAAAGTGTTAAACAAAACTATTCCACTATCAATCCATTTACCTGCGAACTACGATAGTTCCAAGAAAACCTATCCCGTGCTGTATATGTTGGGTTCAGATTACCGAGCTCGGTTCGCCATGTTAGCTTCTACACTAGACTACATGGGCGAAGGACAAATTCCTGAGATGATACTTATTGGAATAGATTTACCCGAAGGAAATCGTATTTTGTTGCCAACAAGGGAAAATCAAAACACAACAATTCCGGATAATTATATTAACTTCTTTGAGACAGAGCTGATGCCGCACGTTGATAATAACTACCGGACTGCTCCGTTCAAAGTGCTTTTTGGCGCTTCTAACAGTGGGTTTTTCAGTGTTTACACGCTGCTCAACAACCCTCTTCTGTTTAATGGCTACTTCGCAAGCAGTCCGTCCCTTAGTATCATACCGACAGAGCTTCAACAAAAAATAAAATCAGGTCCGTTAAAAACGCTTTCGGAAAACAGATTTCTACACATCATTTACAGCGATGATGAGGGATTAACAAATCACGTTTCTGAATTCACTCGTGTTTTAGCGGACCATAAACCAGAGAGTTTTACCTATAAAGTGGATGAATTGGTGAACCAGGGTCATGTACCAGCGATGGATTTCACACAGTTTCTTCTTGCGTTATATCCTGACTTCAATCCCTTCAATCCCCGTGAAAACCTGGAATCGTTGGATAAAGTGACACAACATTTCGATAGGTTATCAAAACGATACGGGTATGAAATCCAGCCACCTATATCGGTCATATTTGACCTTGGTTTTCACACGATAATAAGTAAGAATTTAATTGTCGCAGAAGAAATCTTTCAATATTCCTTAGAAGTGTATCCTGAAGGGAAGGAATCTTATCTCGGAATGGGTCTTTTACGCAGAGCTCAAGGTCAGCTTGAAAGTGCTAAGGTCATGTTCGAAAAAGCACTGACAATTGATCCAGATTATTCACTTGCTAAAAGGTGGCTACAAAGACTCTAGAACCTAATACCCGTCGAACAATGAGAAATTACAACTTGATACTTACAATACTAGCATTTGTACTATTATTAAATGCGTGCAATACTAAAAAACAGAATGCAAACGATCCTGATTTTCCACGCTTAGAGAATCCCTTTTTTGCGCAAAAACCACCAGGCTTGATTCCTGAAATTTTTGCTCCCCGTATTATTTCGACAGAGCACAGTGAACTAGCAGCTGCCTTTTCACCCGATTTAAAAGAGATCTATTTCCGCCGATCTGATGAGGAATTAAAAGAGCATTCGTTGGTTGCCATTCAATACAAAGATAATCTATGGACCGAGTCTTTTATGGTACCCAATAGCGGCGAGGTTTCTCCTGACGGTAAGATTATGTACATAGGAAACGAATATAGGGAGCGAACCAGTTCTGGCTGGTCAGAGGTGAAAAGTCTTGGCGCACCGTTTGATTCTATTCCCATTATGCGCCTTACGGCTTCATCTAAAGGAACTTACTATTTTGATACGTCACCCTTTTATGATAAGTCACCTGGAGTAGGAACTATTAGTTATTCACGATTAATAGACGGCATACGTGAAAAACCGAGAACATTCGACATTGATATGGGCACAAGGCAAGCCCACCACCCATTCATAGCTCCGGATGAATCCTACCTTATTTTTGATAGTAGACCAAAAGGCGGTCAAAATGATCTATTTATTAGTTTTCGTCAGAAAGATGGTTCATGGGGAGCTGGAATTAATTTAGCAGCTCAAATAAATTCAGAACTCCCATATGGTTATGGCAGTGTGACATCAGATGGGAAATACCTTTTCTTTACAAAGTTTCCTGGCAATGGCAAGAAATATCTAATGTGGGTAGATGCTCGGTTTATTGAGGCACTCAGGCCCAAATAGGACGGAACGTTAGAAAAGGTCTAGTAGATCTTTTTAGTGAACGAGCCAGTTGGGGAGTGGGAATTATAACAAAAATAAGTAAACAATGAAAAAACACATAATTAAATTCTCAGCACTGGTATTTATACTCTTTTTAAGTGCTTGTGCTACTAAAAAACAAGTATCAAAAAACAATGATTCACCTCCCGATAGTTATCGGGATATAGTAAGCCCATATTTTGGACAAAAACCACCAGGCTTAATTCCTGAATTGTTTGCTCCCGGAATTATAGCGACAGAAGAGTATCTTGAAACTGTTGTAACGTTTTTACCAGATATGACGGAGCT
>CAYREN010000514.1:0-3558 GCA_964423255.1 uncultured Roseivirgaceae bacterium
ACTCAAATGTTTTGGAAGTGTTTCCGGGCCAAGACCATAAATGGGTTCGTGGGCCAAGCATACAATTGTTGTATAAAATAAAGAAAACGATATGGCCATGGTTTTTCTCAAATAAATATGCTCTTAAAAGATTAAAACTCTTACGCCAAACCTGCACATAAAACTTGTCTTTTGCGTATCCGGAACATTTTCTAAAATTGGCAACTGGATACCTGTTTCAAACAAGACCCTGCTCCCTGCAATATATTGTATCCCCGGAGAAACGAATATGCTATTACTTCCATTATCCGTGATTAGGTTTCCATTCAATTCCAAAAAAAGGTTAAGCTGTTGAGGTGGATATTTTTGAGGTAATAATGGATAACCAAAAGCCAAATTGTATATGAAGTTATCTGCAAGTCCGTTGGAGGTCATATTATATGCTATCTCTCCGTAAATGCCGTATTTAGTGGTGATGTATCCCGATACCAATCCAATTGCTGTTTGATAAGCCCCTGAACCCAGAGCTGGATTTTTTGATGTATTCCCTGTGGGAAAAGATTCAGATAGCTTTATTAAAGTGCGAAAGGTCTTTCCTTTGCTGTCCTTTTGATGAATCTGAAATTTTGTAAAAAGCTTTAAATCTCCAAACCCAAATCTGCTTTCTGCGCCTTCGGATGCCATATTCACAAAAGGAGCGTTGGCACCAATTTGCCATTTGGAAGTAATGTTATAAGGAACAGTAATTGGCTGAATATATGCGCTGCTATTTTGTTTAGAAATAAAATGCCCAAAGGTTCTGATACCTCCACCATCTAATCCAAGCATGATTGGTGTATCGGTAAAAATTGGAGGTCCTTGAGCGCTCAACCTTACATTGATCAATACGACAAACAAAAAGGCGTATACAGTTACATTCTTCATTGAGAATAACTTAGGATAAAAACTAATAGCACAACGACACCTGTAATCTATGCAAAAAGCTTTGATTGAAGAAAGGATCTCTTTTTCTGTGATCAACTGTTGCAAGTTATTTTCCCTAGTTTGTAAACATTATAATAACTGTATCCCAACATCATGGAAGATACCCCCTAGGGATTAACCCAAGCCAGTTAGCTAACACCACTATTCATTGCTGCAATAGCAAAGCTCCAGCAACAAAATTTTGGTACCACGACTGTAACCATGGATGAGCCTACAGCAACTGCTTTTTTTAAATGCTGTGCCATATCTGATTAGATAACGGGCTGACCAATACCTGCTTTGATAAGCTCGTCTTTTGATATACCCTCATTTACACAGCAGTTAAGCAACTTTCCATCTACAGCCACGGCAGGAACTTTCTTGATTTGATATGCTTCAATTTTACTCAGGCAAGTCTTGTCGTCACATTGCTTGACTAAATCATAAATGGTGATCTCGCATTGATCACAAGCCAGGTCTTTTACCATCTTTACCACTGGATCACAAACAGGACAACCTGCTGTAAATACTTCAACTGAACGTTTCATAATGCTTTTTTAAGTATTGAATAAATGATGAAACAAACTTAAGATGGTAGGTAGGGTGGTCTGCAAGAAAAAATGAAAATAATTTATTTCAATTCATTGAATTGATCCAGATGGTTTTTCAATTCGGATATTTCTTTCATCTTATTGGTAAGGCTTTTAAGCTCTATTTCGGGAAACTGCTTTCTAAGAAATTCTATCTGATCTTCATTGCCGCAGTTGCCAGGGCATGCTTCAACGGTTTCGGAAATCTTGATGGCCAGAGCTTTACGATACGTTTCATCTAACAATAGAAAATGAGCTTTTTCAAGCCCTTTGTTCGCTGCCTTATATTGCAGCAATATCTTATCCGGGTCTTTGTCATCATCTAACATTTTAATGAGTCCATCCAGTTGCCCTTTGATGCTTTGCAGTCTCGTTTTTATATCTTTAATGAGGTCTTTTGGAAGCATATCTTTTCTAAATTAAACCATCGATCCAAGGTCTGATGAATAACTGGGATATGCAAAAATTACTCCTTTGAGCTGATTTGCGGTCATACCGGCACCCATGGCCATGGCAATTATATTGATTTGCTCCTCAGCTCCTGGGCCAAGCAGATGTGCACCCAATATCTTTCCGGTGCCTTTTTCTACCAGCACTTTAAAGGCAGCGTATTTTTCACCCACCCGCATGGAAGAATACCAACTATCCGTTTTTTTAAATTTAACCTCAAAATTCAAACCTTTTTCATTGGCTTCTTTTTCCAACATGCCTACCCTGGCAACAGGTGGCAGCGTAAATACCACACTTGGGATAGGGGGATATTTCATTGGCCGTTCATCCTCTTCCGCCAGCAAATTCTTAGCTGCAATCCTGGCTTCATTGGCCGAAACAGGAGTCAGGTTTGGAGCGCCGGTATCAGCGCAGTCGCCCACGGAAAATACATTGGCGTTTGAAACGCTTCGCAAATATTCATTCACTTTTATTCCTCTTTTCCCAATTTCAACTCCAATTGCTTCAAGATTCAGGTTGTCGATATTGGGTACGCGACCGGCAGCATGGACCACATGGTCACAGCTTACAGTTTTCTTGCCCTGAGGTGTTGAGTATTCAACAATAAATTCATTGCCCTCTCTAGTGATGCTTTCAACAACTGCTTCACAATGCACATCAATACCAAGTTCCTTGGTTCTTTCAACTTGCAAATCTACCAGGTCAGGATCAAAATTTACGAGCGCGTGTTTACCCCGCTGCAAAATAGTTACTTCCGAAGCTCCGGCACGTTTGGATATATGCGCAAATTCAAATGCAATAAAACCTCCACCAACAAAAGTGATTCGTTTCGGAGTAAAGTACCTTTCCAGAAAATCGGTACTCGTAGTAATGTGTTCTTCTCCAGGGATTCCAAGTGTTACCGGCCTGGCTCCGGAAGCAATATGATAATATTTGGCCTCCAATTCTCGATCACCTACTTGTAACGAGCCCGCTTCGGTAAATCTGGCTTTGCCATGCAATACCTCAATCCCCATGCGACTGAGTCCTTTTTCCAACATCGTTGGCATCACTCCTGTAAAGGTTCTTTTAAAAGCCATCATTTTGGGCCAGTCAATTGATATGTCACTAGAGAGGAGGCCATTCTTTTTCATTCGGTCAGCCCAGTCGATTCCTTCGGTTACTCCAATGAGCATCTTTTTAGGATCGCAACCGCGCAACATGCATGTGCCACCATAGGGTAATTCATCTATAATTGCTACTTTCCAACCGGCTTTTGCACATGGTCTGGCAACGCCTACTCCCCCTGTACCGGCGCCGATTACTACGAGATCAAATTTTTCCATTTCGTTCAATTATTTTTGAAATGATTGATATTTAGTTTCATTAAAAATTGACAATAAACTTTCACACAATTGATTTCTACAATTCTTACTTGTTTGCCATCACTACTTATTCAAATTTACTTTGAATCAGAAGCTGTAACTTAAATTTATTCTTGAAAACTTGAATATTTAACTCGCACAGCAACTTAGCTCAGCTACATCCTTATCAAAAGTGATGGCTGCCAGCTTGATGCCTTCCGATAAGGTAAGGT
>CAYREN010000515.1:0-3528 GCA_964423255.1 uncultured Roseivirgaceae bacterium
AAGGATTTGGTGGTAAATTAACTTTGATTTAAATTGTAAAAATATGATAATGAAATTTTCGTTCCTAACACCTTTTTTGATTGCCATTCTAATTTGCTTTGGCTGTAAAAACAAATCATTGAATAATGAGTATGATCTTGTTATCTATGGTGGTACTTCTGGTGGAATTGCTGCAGCCATTCAGGCGAAGAGAATGGGGAAATCCGTCATATTAATAGAACCGTCTTCAAGAATTGGCGGTCTGACAACAGGAGGGTTGGGACAAACTGATATTGGTAATAAGGCGGCAATTGGAGGAATATCCAGAGAGTTTTATGAAGAAATTCAAAAGTATTACGATAATCCTAAAAACTGGAGATGGCAAAAATATGATGACTATATGGATGGCGGTCAAACCAGAACTCAAAAGGGAGAAGCCACAATGTGGACATTTGAGCCATCGGCAGCGCTCAAAGTTTATGAGAATTTTATCAGAAATGAAAAAATTGAATTGGTTAAAAACAAAAAGCTTGACAGAGTCTATGGAGTTGCGAAGGTTGATGGCAAAATCAATTCAATAAAGATGCTCTCCGGGGAAACTTATCATGGAAAAATGTTCATTGATGCGACCTACGAAGGTGACTTAATGGCTGCAGCAGGAATTAGCTATACTATTGGTAGAGAGCCAAATGAGAAGTACAAAGAAACCATGAATGGCGTAAATACACGATTGAAAGATACCACCATGACAGGTCATGGTGCTCATAATGCATTAAATCATAATTTCGTGGATGGCGTAGATCCTTATGTTATTAAAGGTGATCCTGATAGTGGTTTGTTGCCATTCATCAATCCCAATGGACCTGGTGGTGAAGGTGCAGGAGATGACAATTTACAAGCTTATTGCTATAGAATGTGTCTGACAGATCATCCTGAAAATAGAATTCCCTTTGAAAAGCCAAAGGATTACAATGAGATGGATTTTGAACTGTTATTGCGAAATTATGAAGCAGGGGAAAAAGGCTTCCCATGGATCAACTCCAATATGCCGAATCGAAAAACAGATACCAATAACCGAACCGGATTCTCAACTGATTTTATAGGACAGAATTATAACTATCCGGAAGCTGGATATGAGGAAAGAGAAAAAATCAAAGAAAGACACCGACAATATCAAAAAGGTCTGATGTGGACATTGGCCTATCACCCAAGAATGTCAAGTCAAATAAGAGAAGAAGTATCAAGATGGGGAATGAGCAAGGATGAGTTTGAAAGGGAAGATGGCTGGCAACAGCAATTATATATTAGAGAAGCCAGGAGAATGATAGGAGAATACGTGATGACCCAATACAACTGTGAAGGGCTTGATGTGGTTGAGGACGTGGTAGGAATGGGTGCTTATGGTATGGATTCTCACCATACCCAAAGATACGTAAATGCTGAAGGATTTGTGAAGAATGAGGGAAATGTAGAAGCAGGAGTAAAAGAGCCTTACCCGATAAGCTATCGGTCAATAATCCCAAAAAAGGAACAGTGTAGCAATTTACTCGTTCCGGTATGCCTTAGTGCAACACATATCGCTTTTGGGTCTATCAGAATGGAACCGGTTTTCATGGTATTGGGGCAATCAGCAGCTACTGCCGCATGCCTGGCCATTGATGAATCTTTGAGCGTTCAGGATATAGACTATAAAATGTTAAAAGAGCAATTGTTAAAAGGTAAACAACACCTGTTGTGGGTGGCGAATGAATAGGATTATTTAGCATTGGTTTTGCAATTGGTTATTTATGGATATATTGACATCTGATCTAAATGTTTATGGATAATTAATTTCTACGATTCACCTTGATGAAAACAGTAATCCGCATTTTATTTTTATTTATTTTGTTTCACATTTCTGAGCAGATCAGCGCTCAAGGGTATTCAGTTTCAGATTCGATAAGCACTTATCAACGATTTTCAGAAAATAAAGACTTTTTATCCGCATCTAAATTGGCATTTAAAATAGCCGAATTTTACACTCAAAAAGGTGACCTTACATTGGCGCACGAATATTTTACAAATGCTGCGATTAGTGCCAACAAAGTTATAAATGCTTTTCTGGAAGCAAGGTCAATTTACAAAAAGGGGATGACAGAAAAGATGATGGTGGAGTCTGGCATTTACTCCATGGAAGAAGAGCAAAAGTATCTCAAGGCAAGTATCAAAAGTATGAAGAGGGCTCATACGTTATTTATAAAAGCAAAAATGCAGGGGAGTTATGAAGACATTATGTCTTTGGCCCATGGCGGAGAAGCACAGTTTATTATTGGAGACTACAGAGGTGCGGTAAAAGCCCTTAAAATAGCCTTACGAGATGCTCAGAAGAACAGATACAATGAATTGTCCTTAAAATCCAGTGGCTTGCTTGCACAATGTTTTGCTGAACTAAATGATCACGCAAATGAAACTTTTTACCTGTCAGTTTATAAAAATTATAATGAATTTTTTATTTCTAAAGATTCTCTTGCACAAACTGTTGAAGAAATAGAAAAGCTTGAATCTACCAATCAGCTTCAAAAGACAGAGCTTGAGCTGACAAAAATAGAAATTCAGAACAAAAATTTGCAGCTTGAAAATCAGAACGCAATGGCCGAAAAAACAATGGCCATTATTGAGCAGGGTGTCCTTGAAAGGCGATTAATGATTGGTGGAATTGCAGTGATACTCATTTTTTTGGTAGTTACTATCGTGGCACTCCAATACAAGAGAAAAACTGCCAATAAACTTGAAGAGCAAAACAAACAAATTCTAAAACAAAAAACGCTTATTGAAAAAAGACAAAAAGAGTTGAATGAAGAAAAATCAAGAACGGATGCATTATTACTTAACATTTTGCCGGATCCCATAGCCGAGGAACTCAAAAAGAAGAAAAAGGTTACCCCGAGGTATTATAAAATGGTTACGGTCATGTTTACAGATTTTAAGGGATTTACAGCTATTGCATCGCAAATGAGTCCTGGAGAGATTGTAAGGGAGTTGGATGCTTGTTTTGTTGCATTTGATCAGATCATTGAAAAATATGAGCTACGATTAGGCCGTAAATGTATTGAAAAAATTAAAACCATAGGCGATGGATATATGTGCGCTGGAGGCGTGCCAATTGAAAATGAATCGAACCCATTGGATACGATAAGAGTAGCCCTTGCGATAAGAGACTATATGGAAAATAGGAAGCTCGAGAAATTGAATAAAAATGAGCCGTTTTTTGAAATTAGGATAGGTATAAATACCGGGCCAGTCGTTGCCGGTGTTGTTGGCAAAAAGAAATTTGCATATGATATCTGGGGTGACGCTGTGAATCTCGCCAGCAGGATGGAGTCAAGTGGTGAAGTTGGTCGCGTGAACATTTCCGGGGAAACTTATAAGTATGTCAAAGACCATTTCTTTTTTACGCATAGAGGTAGAATCAATGCAAAAAATAAAGGAAGTATAGATATGTACTTTGTTGATGGAAGGGTAAAATATGCTGATCAAAAAAATAAAAAATCTAAAACAAAAGTTTGATCT
>CAYREN010000516.1:0-3528 GCA_964423255.1 uncultured Roseivirgaceae bacterium
ACATAGTCCTGCTCCTTACAAATATGAGCATAGATTAAGTGCCTAATTCAAAAAATTCATATCAGGGGATTTCTTTCCTGAAAGAACATGAGGCTCAGGCAGTGATTCTCGGTTGTACTGAAATACCTCTTGCTATAACCGAGAAAGAAGTTGATGGATTAATCACTATAGATCCAACAAATGTATTAGCCAGAGCATTGATATATCATACTCTACCTGATAAACTCAAGCCACTTAAATAGTAGCAGATTTACAATGATTTTAAGGTGTACTGGAATATTGAGATGAATTAAAACCAAATAATATATGTGTAAAACTTTTATTTTTCTTATCGCGATACTTAGCATTACGTCATACTCCCTAGCTCAAGACAGATCACGAGCCAGGGACCTTGGAATAGAGCCCGGCATTTTGACCCCTGGTAATTGGAATGCTATTACAGATGTAAAAGGAGTTACGGTAGGTCAAGCAACTCTTATTGAAGGAGATTCTATTCGTACAGGCATTACTATGATTATACCTCATCAGGGAAATATTTTTCGAGAGAAAGTGCCGGCTGCTGTATTTGTAGGAAATGGCTTCGGCAAGGCGATCGGTTTTACCCAAATTGAAGAACTAGGCAACATAGAAACACCGATTGCATTAACCAGTACATTAAATGTGTTTTTAGTTGCAAATGCTCTAGTAGATCACACCCTTTCAATACCTGAAAATTCAGATGTCAGATCTGTTAACCCCATTGTAGGTGAAACGAATGATGGATGGCTTAATGATAATGTTTTACGTTCTGTGAGAAAGAAACATGTGTTCAAGGCAATTGAGTCTGCCAAAGACGGTCCTGTTGAAGAAGGTAACGTTGGAGCAGGTACCGGAACCAGGTGTCTTGGTTTTAAAGGTGGCATCGGTACATCATCGCGCGTACTGCCCAAAGAAAAAGGTGGTTATACCATAGGGGTTCTTGTTCAAACAAATTTTGGTGGCATTCTCACCATAAATGGTGCACCGGTTGGTGAAGAGTTGAATAATTTTTACATGGCAGAAGATGTGCCATATGTAGTAGATGGTTCTTGCATGATAATAATTGCCACTGATGCCCCTCTTTCTCCAAGAAATTTAAAACGCCTTGCAAAACGGTCTTTCCTGGCTTTTGGTAAAGTTGGATCTTTTTCATCCAATGGCTGTGGGGATTACAGTATAGCATTTTGTACCCATCCGGGTGTTCGGGTTCCATATGGCACTAAGGAAATTGAAAGATCCGTTCCTGAAGTTACAAATGACCATATGTCGCCTCTGTTTCTTGCGGTTGTGGAAGCTACGGAAGAGGCTATCTATAATTCACTCTTTATGGCAAAAGATATGACCGGTCAAAAAGGAAGGACAATGAAAAGTATACCTATTGAAAAAACACTTAAAATACTGGATAAATATAATGCCCGTAAATAAAACCCTTTTGAAATTATTGATGCATTCATTAACGATGAGATTCTTCGAACTTCAATACAATCCCTGTATTGAAGCAATTTGTAAAGTCAGTGGGGAAAACCAATAAGCAAATAATTTTGATTTTTCTATGTTATTCTTAACTTAAAAATATGAATAACCCAATCCCCAAATATTCTGAGACAACTACATATTATAGGAATCAGTTGTTTGCTATTTTTTTACTATTATTTCACTCTCTGCTTCTTATCAAATGTACTCCACCAAATCAGAATCATATAGGCTGGCAGGTTTATAGTGGTGATAGTGAAGGCACTAAATATTCAGCATTAAATCAAATCAATAAAAAAAATGTAAAAGACCTACAGATTGCATGGACCTACCATACAGGTGACATGAGAGAATCTCCAAGAACTACTATAGAATGCAACCCAATAATTATTGGGGAAAAGATGTATATCATATCTCCAGGATTGAAGGTTATTGCGCTTGATGCAGATACCGGTGATGAGCTATGGAAATTTGATCCCTTTAATGGAGAAAGTGCTTATGGAATTAACAGAGGAGTTACCTACTGGACTGATGGCATGCAGGAGAGGTTGTTTTATGTAGTCGGATCTTATCTTTATTGTCTGAATCCAAAGGTTGGTACGTTGATTGAATCGTTTGCCGACTCAGGACGCGTTGATCTTCGTGAAGGACTAGGAAGAGATGTGAATTTTTTGTCAGTCACTTCTTCGTCTCCTGGTATTGTTTACAAAGACCTGATCATTATGGGATCTGCTGTGGGAGAAGGCCCTAACCCAGCTGCACCTGGACATATTAGAGCTTATAATGTTAAATCAGGAAATATGGAATGGATTTTTCATACCATTCCTTATCCCGAAGAATTTGGATATGATACATGGCCTGAAGACGCCTGGCAGCGAATAGGAGGAACAAATACCTGGGGAGGATTTACACTTGATACAGATAGAGGTATTGTATTTTGTGGAACAGGGTCGCCATCTTACGATCATTGGGGAGGTGATAGAAAAGGAAAAAATCTATTCGGAAATTGCATATTAGCGTTAAATGCTAAAACAGGAGAACGAATCTGGCATTATCAAGTAGTGCATCATGACATCTGGGATTACGATATTCCATGTCAGCCAAATCTTGTCACCATCATAATGGACGGAAAGAAAATAGACGCTGTGGCCCAACCAACAAAAATGGGACACCTATTTATTCTTGACAGAGAAACGGGAGAGCCTTTATTTCCAATTGAAGAAAGACCGGTTCCTCAATCAGATATTCCAGGTGAAGAAACATGGCCTACGCAGCCGTTCCCACAAAATTCCCTGGTATATGCACAGCAATCTTTTACAAAAGAAGACATCTCCGACTTAAATCCGGAGGCAACAGAAAGTATTTGGGAAAAAGTAAAAAACATGGAGATGGGCGATATTTTTATTCCTCCAAGTTTTGAAGGGTCCATCACCTTGCCACAGTTTAATGGCGGCACCGATTGGGGAGGAGCTGCCTTTGATCCTGAAACCCAACAATTGATTGTGAATTGCAGCAATGAGGCAGAATGGATCACTATGGTGAAAACTAATCCAAGAAAAAATATTACTCAATATAATTTAGGCCAGCACCTCTATCAAAGCATATGTTCTGCTTGCCATGGCTATGGAAAACCAAGTAACCCAGGTTCGCCATCATTGGACAATTTGAAAAAGATCCGGAATGAGCGAACCAAAGAAGAAATTCTCCAAGTTCTTAATGAGGGAAAAGGGCAAATGCCAAAATTCACCACACTTTCAGATGATGAGCGAAATGCAGTTATAGCTTTTTTATGGGATGAAGGACATGACCTTAAAATTGATACAGAAAAAATCAAATTAAGTTTTTCAGCACAAATACCATATGTAGGCACAGGGCATAAGCCAATAAGAGATCCCGATGGATTTCCTATCAATAAAAGACCCTGGGCTACACTTAACTCCATAGACTTGAACGAGGGCAAAATAAAATGGCAAATTCCACTGGGCACATATCCTGAACTGGAAGCCCGGGGACTTCCTCCCACCGGAACATTTAATA
>CAYREN010000517.1:0-1279 GCA_964423255.1 uncultured Roseivirgaceae bacterium
ATGGAGGTCTGTTTCATTATGAAAGGGAAACTGATAGTTTTACCCGCCATCTAAATGATCCAAAAGATCCAAATGCGATTACTAACGATCTTGTAATGGAACTTTTAGCAGACCGTCAAAATCAAATTTGGATTGGCACCGGCTATGCTAATGTAGGTAATGCAGGAGGACTTATACGTTATGATCCGGCCACTGGATTCTCAAAACGATATATGCACGAACCTAATAATCCCAATAGTTTAATCGACAACAGGGTTAGTGCCCTTTTAGAAGACCGGGATGGCAGAATTTTGGTGGGAACTTTTCAAAACGGGCTACATTATTACGATCGGACAAAGGATGAATTTGTTCGAATGAAGTATAATCCCGCTCTTCCGAATAATTTGTATCCACCTAAGGGTAACAGGGTTTGGGAATCAACACCATTCATCACAATTCTCCACGAGGATCGAAATGGTGGTTTTTGGATAGGTACCTGTGGTGGAGGCATTCATCATTTTGACCCGGTCACAAATAAGGTAAGCCTGTATGTTCATGATAATGCAGACCCAAACGGTATTTCCAATGAATATCTTTGGTCATTTTATGAAGACAGATCCGGCCAGCTATGGTTGGGTAATCTTGGTGGGGGAGGTCTTCATAAAATGGATCCATTTTTACAAAAAATCACAATATATAATGAGTTAAATAATTCTGGTTTAAGGGATAGTTATGAATCTCAGCGGGAACCGGGAATAATCTTGTTAAGTACATATCAAAAAGGGCTCCTGCAGCTGGATTTGAAAACTGACGAAACTAAATCATACTTTAATAAACAGAAAGATGTCAATAGTATCATAGGAGATCATGTTCAGGTGGTGTATGAAGATTCAAAAGGCTTGCTCTGGATAGGGTTTGGTCAAGATAACCCCTTTGATAGAAATAATTTGACGGGTAAAACCATAAACGGGGCGCTGGGTCGTTTTGATCCCCAGACGGGTAAATTCATTAAATATACGATTCCTGTAAGTGAGCTTGATTCAGCCAATAATCCGGTTTATGTAATCCATGAGGATCGGGAAGGATATTTATGGCTGGGTACAGGGAAGGATGGACTTTTTGGTTTTGATAGAGATGAAGAAATTTTCAAACGATATAAACTGCCCGGTAAAAAAAATCAGGGGGGTAAATCAGAGGTCTATTTGATTGAAGAGGATTCTAATGGAACACTTTGGATAGGAGATACTGGGGGAGAAGGAACCTTATTTTATTACAATCGTGAAAATGATAGTTTTCAACC
>CAYREN010000517.1:1379-3527 GCA_964423255.1 uncultured Roseivirgaceae bacterium
CCCATCTACAAAATGATTTAAGTTTTGAATACACAGGTTTTCATTATAGCAATCCTTCTAAGAATCTGTATAAGTATAAGTTGGAACCTTATGATCTTGAATGGATTGAAGCTGGAACTCAAAGGATGGCTCGCTATACAAATCTCGATCCTGGAGAATATAATTTCCGGGTTATTGGATCAAACGACAATGACGTCTGGAATGAAAAAGGTGTATCTATTCAGTTATTAATTAAATCAGCATGGTGGACAAGGTGGTGGGCATATATCGCTTATGCATGTTTAGCAGTTGGTTTAATTGTATCCATCAGACGCTATGAACTCAATAGAATATTAGTTAGAAAAAAAGCTCAGTATCTTAGTGAGCTCGATACAATGAAAACTAATTTTTTTACCAATATCACGCATGAATTTCGGACTCCGCTGACTGTTATACTTGGCATGACCGATAATCTAAAATCAAGTGTGGAAAACCTGCCATTAAATGAAGCGAATAAATCATTAGATATGATTCAGCGCAATGGAGAGACCCTTTTGCGGCTTGTCAATGAAATGCTTGAATTAGCTAAGCTGGAAAGCGGTAAATTAGCATTACACCCTAGGCAATCCGATGTAATTCCATATGTGAAATACTTATGTGAAAGCTTTCATTCCTATGCGCAGGAAAATCAAATCAACTTAGTAGTTTATGCAGAAATCGATCATCTGGTGATGGATTTTGATAGTAAAAAACTGGAGACAATTATTTTAAATTTATTGTCAAATGCAATCAAATTTACACAACCAGGAGAAAAAATAATTGTTCACCTCAATCAATCCCTCATTTCAAATAATGAGTTCTTAATTATAAAGGTAAAAGATACCGGAATTGGAATCTCCGAAGAAAATTTAATAAAAATATTCAATCGATTTTACCAAATCGACATTTCATCAACGAAACATAGCGAGGGCACAGGTATTGGTCTTTCCCTGACTAAAGAGCTGGTAGAATTAATGCACGGAACAATTAACGTAAAAAGTACCTTGGGGAAAGGAAGTGAATTTACAGTCCATATACCGATAACTAAAAATGCGCCGCTTGTAAAAGAAGTTAAAATGGATCAGGAAAATCTTATAATTTCTTCTTCTATCCATAATGAACCTTTACTGAATCAAAATACGGACACCAATTTACCACTTGCACTAATTATCGAAGACAATCAGGATGTCGCCTATTATTTGAAATCATGTATGAAAGGGAAATATGAAACTCTACATGCTAAAAACGGAGATATCGGAATCGAAATGGCATACAAAACAATACCTGACATTATAGTATGTGATGTAATGATGCCTGGTAAAGATGGTTTTGAGGTATGCGCCACTTTGAAATCTGATGAACTTACTGATCATATTCCCATTATAATGCTCACTGCAAAGGCGACTATAGAAGATCGTCTTATCGGGCTTTCTTATGGAGCTGATGCCTATTTGGCAAAACCTTTTGTAAAGGCCGAACTGTTCACGCGTTTAGACCAGTTGATTTCATTACGAAAGAAAATGGTGCGCAAATTTGAAAATAATGGTTTTAGTCAGCTTCTGAAAAAACGCATAGAAAACCCTGAAACAAAATTTATTAAAAAGGCAATAAATATTATTCTTAAGGATATAACTGACAACTCTTTTGGATCTGCACAACTCGCTCACAAATTAAATTTAAGTGAATCTCAAGTGTATCGAAAACTAAAAGCTATTTCCGGCAAGTCAACTTCTGTATTTATTCGTTCCGTTCGTTTGCAAAATGGTAAAGAACTAATTCAAACAACCGATAGTACCATTTCAGAAATTGCTTATGCGGTCGGTTTTAACGACCCAGCCTGGTTTAGTCGAGCATTTAAGGAGGAATTCGGCTTTTCACCAAGTGCAATGTCTAAATGATTGATTACAAGTATATTGCTTCCTTATTCTTCTTCTGTATGCAATAATAGCACAAGCTTTTTTTAGCATTTCATAACTACTCCTATTATTTGAAAAAATGATACAAGCTCTTCACTTACCGTTTTACTAATATTGTTATGAAATTAATTTGAGCTTCAACAAATCGTAATAATTACACGATACAAATGTTAAACTCTCATTAATATAATTTTCCTAAATGCCTTTAACCAGT
>CAYREN010000518.1:0-1556 GCA_964423255.1 uncultured Roseivirgaceae bacterium
TTATTCATCAAAGTCTCAATGCAAATTGAGGCTTTTTCATTTTCTATGGATTATTCAAAACATATCAATTCAAATTCTATACTCAAATTGATCGGCGAGGTCTCAGGTCAGATTGAAACTTACGTGATTGGAGGTTATGTTAGAGATTTGATGTTGGGTGCAGCATCTAAAGACATAGACATTGTTTGTATTGGAGGCGGGATAGAGTTGGCTAAAAAAGTTGCAGCAAAGCTCCCCCACAAGGCACAGCTCAATGTTTTTAAAAATTTTGGTACGGCGCAAATTAAGTATGCAGACCAGGAGATTGAGTTTGTTGGCGCTAGAAAAGAATCTTACCGGAGTGATTCGAGAAATCCTATTGTAGAAGATGGATCTTTTGAAGATGATCAAAAAAGAAGAGATTTTACAATAAATACTTTTGCAATAAGTCTTAATGCTGATCGAGCTGGAGAATTGATAGATTCATTTGGTGGTATCAAAGATTTGAAACGTAAAATTATTAAAACTCCACTTGATCCATCAATTACATTTTCAGATGACCCTTTAAGAATCATGAGGGCATTTCGATTTGCTGCCCAACTCAATTTTGATATTGAAGCCAAAACATTTGAAGCGATAGGTCAAAATGCAAAAAGGCTTAAAATTGTATCGCAAGAACGAATAACAGACGAGCTTAATAAATTAATTTTATCGCCAAATCCGGGATATGGGTTTAACCTCATGTTTCATTCTGGCGTACTTGAAATCATTTTTCCAGAGTTGGCAAATCTTCATGGAGTGAAATCAGTTGATGGTAAAGCGCACAAAGACAATTTTTTTCATACTTTAAAAGTTTTGGATAATGTAGTGAATAAATCTGATGATTTGTGGCTACGTTGGGCGGCGATTCTTCATGACATTGCCAAACCCAAGTCGCAAAGATTTGATAAGAAAATTGGATGGACATTTCATGGTCATGAGGATATGGGAGCAAAAATGGTCCCCAAAATTTTTGGGCGATTAAAACTTCCGCTTAATGAAAAGATGAAATATGTAAAAAAATTAGTTAAACTTCATCTGAGACCTATTGCCTTGGCAGGAGACAAAATTACTGATTCTGCCATCAGAAGATTACTATTTGAGGCAGGTGATGATGTTGATGATCTAATGACATTATGTAGGGCAGATATCACATCTAAAAACAATATTAAAGTCGCAAAATATCTTGGTAATTTTGATAAAGTTGATCATAAGTTAAAGGAAATCGAAGCCCGGGATCACATTCGAAATTTCCAACCACCAGTTTCCGGTGAAATGATCATGGAATATTTCAATATTTCACCTTCAAAATATGTGGGTGAAATTAAAGATGAAATTAAAGAAGCAATATTGGAAGGCAGAATTAACAATAATTATGAACAAGCGTTTGAATTGATGAAAGATATTGGGAGATTTAAAGGAATAAATAAAGAAAAATAAGATTATAGAAATACCACCTTTCTGACACTTCAGGAAGGGTTTAATGCAAATTTTAAAATATAAAAAATGAATATTATCAAATTAAAGAAAGGATTGAT
>CAYREN010000518.1:1656-3525 GCA_964423255.1 uncultured Roseivirgaceae bacterium
TATGAAAATCTGGGGGTGCGAGATAAAGCAGTCGCAGCTTATGAATCATTATACCTGAAAGTAAATGAGTTGAGTGTTTTATATCAGGTGGCTGTGCTGCAGTTTGAACTAGAAAGATATACCGAATGTATTACTAATCTTGATATTATTTTAAAAGATCCGCAGTCAAAGGCATTGAAGCTCAACTTTGCAAAAAATGAAACTGAACAGCAGGAAATCACCATGGAAGCTGCCAGCTACAATATAAAGGGAATGATAGAAAAGCAGCAAGGAAATACTGCTGAAGCAAAAAAATATTTTGAAAATGCACTTTCTGCGGAGCCTGAATTCACACTAGCCACGCAAAATTTGGAGAGTCTTAACAAATAATTAAAATCATGTTAAAGATAAAGGTCATCTTGTCAGATGACCTTTTTTTATTGCCAAAAGTCTATTTATAAAAGAAGCCAATATTCCAAAATCAATGAATTCAAATGATAATCCATTCCATAAAATAAGTAACTCCTTAAAACCCCATAATTACTTTATATTTATTATGCCGTGCAACCAATAGTAATTTGGTAAGTCTTTAATTCAGAAAGCGTACATATTGGAGATTACAAACAATAATAAACATGTAGGAGTTGTTGATCGCTGTAAAAAAGGAGATCAAAAAGCTTTTTTTGAAATATACAAATTGTATTCAAAAGCCATGTTTAATATTTGCTTCAGAATAATGGGAAACCAGGAGTTGGCAGAAGATGTGTTGCAGGAAGCATTTGTTAATGCATTTCAAAATATTGACAGTTATCTGGGAAAAGCTTCATTTGGTTCGTGGCTAAAAAAAATTGTGGTAAACAAAGCCATTAGCCATATAAGAAAACAACAATTGGACTTCGTAGAATTTGATGGTCATGAAAAACAAGTTGATGATGAATTGGGAAATGATATTGAGCTTATTTTAAAAATTGGAAGCATAAGAAATGCGATACAAAAATTACCAAATGGCTATAGAGTAATATTTTCGCTGTATTTACTTGAAGGATACGACCATAAAGAGATTTCTGAGATATTAAAAATTTCAGTATCTACATCAAAATCGCAATACAACAGGGCAAAAAATAAATTGAGGGAAATATTGAGAATGGAGGTAAACTATGGATGACAATCTTGATAAATTTATAAAATCCAATAGAACTGAAATGGATGATAAAAATCCCGGGAAAAACTTGTGGGCTCGAATTGAAAAAGAAATTGATCAAAATAACAAACAAAAACGGCTTACAAAAACAGCTATCTTTTGGAGGACAGCAGCAGTTTTTCTTCTTTTAATTTCTTCATGGTTAGTATTTGATAAAGTGCAGCACTCTTTTAAAAATGAAAGTGAATTAGCAATTACAAACCCTGAATTTTTGGATGCTGAATCATTCTATATAACTCAGATAAATCAAAAAAGAGCCGAGGTGGAATCCATCAGCAAAAAATACAACTTGAATGAGAAGTTTAGTCATGAAATTGATTTGCTGGATTCGATGTATGCAGTTTTGAAAAATGATTTAAAAAAGGGCAATGAAGCATATCTCTCAGACTTTATGATACTGAACCTCCAACTAAGAATTGAGGTATTAAATCAACAATTAAATATTCTTGAGACAATTAAAAATACTGAAAAAAATGAGCGAGTTATCTTATAAAAATGCCGGACTTACCTTTCTGGTATTATTCATATTATTTTATCAACTGCATGCAGAAACGGCGACAAAAAATATATCGTCCAGCTTTAAAATAAATAGTGACACGCAAATAGAGATCTACAATAAGTTCGGAAATGTGATCATTAAAAAGTGGGATAAAAATGTGGTTGATCTCAAAGTTAGTATTGAAGCCAGT
>CAYREN010000519.1:0-3519 GCA_964423255.1 uncultured Roseivirgaceae bacterium
TAACCGTTATAATGTATTTGAAGAAACCGAAGGATGAAAAAGGATAAAAATGGATAAGAATGATGAAAAGGGTATGGGCTTATCTGAAAAAAATATTACCTCAATTGAGGTTCGATAATAATCCCATCATCCTCGTTTGCAACGAGGATGAAACAAGCAAGACTCAACATTTAATCATCAGATTCAGGATTTCAAATCCCAATCAGCCTGACGATCCAGCACTAAGCGCCTAGCACCCTATACCCAGCCATCACCTCCCCAAAATAAAGGTATAGGTATATTTTAACAAAATAGTATTGGCTTCACTTCTGGGCAATTGAGGTAATTCGCGATTCAGGTGAGAGTTGTACTCTCCATTGTAAACAAGATAAAGATCATTTCCTTCCTTTGGATTGTAACGAAATCGAATATTATTGACACCAAACTTCTCATCGCTGCTGTATTGAAAAAACATGAGCAGTGAGAGTTTGGTAGTAAAAGTAAAATCTGTTTTCAGCCGAGCAATATGAGCTTTATAATATTGATTTCTCTCATTGACATCTACCTGGCTATATTGATAATCTATGCTGAACTTCATACTTGATGAAGCCCTCATGGTCAATTCTGTAGGCCCAAAAGTGATGATAGTGCCATCGAAATATTGTCCGGCTGCCATACGCGTACGAAGCCCAAATAATTTATTATTGGGAGTTCGAATGCTAGCTTCGATATTTGCATAATTATATTCTCCAGGTTCAAAATAAACATCGTCTGAAAGCTCAAAAGTTTCATCGAGATTATCATAGGATTGTAATATGCCCAGCCTGGCATTAAACCCATTTTTCATTGCCAAAGAATATCCAAGGGAATTTCTAAAAATATTGGTGGACATATCTTGATTTCTTTTGTTTAACCATGTCCAAAAACTAATATTCTGGCTCAACATTTTTTTCTCAGGTTGGTTAAACACCCAACCGTAACCCAAAGATGCAAACGCCCTTGAATAATCTTCCATTTGCTCAAATCCCATTTGAGGGTCATAGTATTTACCGGCTCTGGAGAGTTTAACATCATAGTTCAAACCAACATTTGATCTGTTTTTCCAGTTAAAGTAAAATTTTCCGTGGTTAAATGGATTGTTACTATAGTTGACGCCATTGTCAAATGTCTGTGCATAGTTGGCCGTTAGATAATCATTTTTGAATGGGTTATAGATAATATCCAGAGCGGTATTAATATTATAATTGCCGTTGACATCAATCTTGCTTGTAACCATACCACCAACATAACTGCGTTCATTAATAATTTGGCGGCGAGCTCTAAATACACCGAAGTTTGTTGATTCAATTCTTTCAATGCTATCTTCATCGCTATTGTAATAGTTATGATCGGAAGTTTGCATATCCATGAAACCAAGATCCCATTTTCCAGCTCGACCATTTAGCCTTACTCCACCATAGATCGGAACAATGTCATCTTCATAAATCCCTATTCTGCGGCTATAAAATAGCTGGTCGAGATATCCGGTTTTAATAGTGAAAATACTGGAACGTTCCAGGAAGAATTGTCTTTTCTCTGGAAAAAACAATGAAAATCTGGTTAGGTTAACAACCTGGTCATCGACCTCTACCTGGGCAAAATCAGTATTTAAGGTCAAGTCCATAGTAAGATTGCTGGTGAGCGCATATTTCAAATCCAGCCCTGCGGTTAGCTTACTGTCATTGATCTTTTTATATCCTGTTTTAGATTCGTTTAATTCACTTTTTTGTTCGACACCTGTAAGCAAGTAAGGTGTAATATAAACGGGATTTTTTCTCTTCAGACCCTCCAATACTATTTTTTGGGCCTGCGAAGGTTTCCATACACCAGTTAAACCAAAATCATTAGTTATCAATGGAAATACATGCCACTCTTGTTTGCTGATTATTGTTCTCCAAATTGACATTCCCATAATCACCTGTCCGTCTTTTTCCTGAAATCGCAAGCTCGACAGCGGGATCATCATTTCGATATGGAGGATATCACCTTCGATAGAAGTTTTAACATCCCAAAATGTATTCCAATTACGATTAAAAGGAAGAGTCCCGAAATTTGCTTGAGCATCATTGGCTATGGAAAAATCAGATCGCATTCCTGTAGGATTCGTTTCAAAACAAAGAGCATTTTCATTGTCGTTGAATGTGTCTAGCAAAATGCCAAAGTTGTCACTTCCCCCATCTATTCCATCTCGTTTTTTATTTGAGGCTTTTAAGGTAGCACCATTAGAATAATGCATTCGTCCTCCAAAGTAAAAATTTTGGTTGTCGAAGGTTACAAATATTTCAGTAATTTCGGTGGGCCTATTGCCATGGTTGGGAATAAACATCTGCATGGGCAATTCAGTGGCATTGTCCCAAAGTGGCTCATTGCAAATGCCATCAAATTCCAAGGTATTAGAAGTCCTTTTGATTTTAAATAAATCCTCTCCTTCATATCCAAATGCCACAGAAACAGAAATGCTTAATATTGCCAGGGTGTAAAAAAATCTCATTTGTTATGACTATAATAATCGCAAATATTTCATATAAATGTAATTATTAAAACCCGAATTTTGTAATGAATTCCTTTTGTATAATTATGTTCGATTGGCAAAAAGGGAGTGCTTAAAATTTGGTAGACTTTATGGATAGTTTCTATCTAGCCTATCCACTATAAACTCATCAATTATCTCTTTATGATCAAACGCCAATTCCGGTAGTTTTTCAAGATCAAACCATCTGGCTTCCGCAGCGTCATCTCCTGCTTCAACAATAGGTTCTTTATTTCCCATAAACCCATAATAGATTACTGAAATAGTTCTTCCTCGTGGATCTCTATTGGGCTTTCCATATGTTTTGAATTGGCTAAGTTCGATACCTTTCAAACCTGTCTCTTCTTCCAGTTCACGCTTTGCTCCATCTAAAAGACCTTCATCAATTTCGACGAATCCTCCTGGCAGCGCCCAATTATTTATAAATGGATTATGCTTTCTTTTTATCAGTAAGACCAATTTTTTATTTCCCAGTGATCTTGTTATGATACAATCGGTAGTCACCGAAGGCTTTGGATATTGATAAGTATATGTTTTCAATTCACTAATTTTTATTTGATAGTAAAGATAAAAAGCAGGATGATACAACAAGTTTGACTGTTTGCAATCCGAGGTAAAAATTAATTAAAGCTAGTAAAATGCATCTTCGATATGCTCCAATTCCATATGATCCTTTTTAATAATAGAAATAATATCAAATCGGATGTTGCCATTCCAATTTTGCTCGCTGATATAGTGGTTAGCGGCAATAATTATATTTTCAGCTTTTTTCTCATCTACAAAATGTTCCGGTAGCCCAAAGCTCGTATTTGATCTTGCCTTTACTTCAACAAATATTATAAGGTTGTCTTTTGAAGCAATCAAATCAATCTCGTATCTGCTAAACCTATAATTTCTCTCCAGTATCACCCATTGGTTTTTCAGCAAATAATCCGTTGCCATTTGCTCACCTTCTAAACCCAATTCCTTAT
>CAYREN010000520.1:0-3508 GCA_964423255.1 uncultured Roseivirgaceae bacterium
TCAGATTGTGGTTCGTGCCTCACACAATCTAACCTTATTCGTTCGGCGTTTTTTTGCCGTTTTAATTCATTATGCAACGGACACTACGCCCATACCCAGGTATTTGATAACTTATTATGGCTTGGGTGTTTGACACTTCCATACCCCTTACAAAGCTAATATTAGTTGTCGTACTGCTCCAATATTGACCTTTGTATCCCGTCATGGCTATGTTGCCTGCAATCATTCGTATACCTGCTTCTACTATTTTCAACGGTGAATTAAAGGCCCCGTATATGTCACTAGTATTCCAGGAAGTTATTTCGGCATTCCATTCATCTTCAGTTGGTAATCTAAATTCGGCAGGGCAGGGATTATTAGGGCCGGAAAGTCCCTGCCATAAACTATCATTTTCCGGAACCCTCCAATTGAATGGCACTTCTGTTTGAGTTATAAAATTGCCATGTCCAGGAACATCAATAGGACTGGCTATGGATGTTGTACCACTGTTACGTTTCTCGTGCCCATCTGTTCCCCTACCCCATTGATACAGATCACCATACGCTTCTTTATCATCATAACTTGTAGCAACACGAAATGCTCCTAAGTTACGATCCATCCATACCCTACCATTTGACGACACTACCGTTTCTGATTCCAATACCCCCATACAAGTATTATTGCTCCACCAATTCCCCCCTACATTGATGCACTCTTCACTAAATTTGCATTGCATTAGATTATCACTACCACAAGGTGGAGGTTCTTGATTGCAGGTATTATTACTCCACCAGTAACCTCCTTTCTCGTTACAATCCATGCTTGTTTGGCAGAGATTAAGATGATTTTGGTTACAAGATGGTGGCAATAATGTATATACTGCCTGTCCCAATGATGAGTATGATAACATAAAATTTGACACTGTATTGGGTTGATTAAAATACAATTTAAAATTAATGCCGTTATCGTACTGAGTAGATGGCAATGTCCATTTTATACCAATTTTTTCACCTGGTATTAATTTATCTCCACCTAACAGAGACTTATCTTCTGTATATCCCTGGATGGTTGTTCCATTATAGAATTCAGCACGATAGAAGATAAATGAACTTGATGAATTATTGTCTAGAAAAATCGAAAAGGTTGAACCTGATTGCAAATATCCATTGATATTTACAGTACTACTACCAGATGATACGTAAAATAAACTTGAGAAATCAGAATAACTATTAATGGTTATTGTATCCTCAACACTATACTCCAAGTCGTCATTTACAACCAATCCTACGATGTATGTACCATCAATATCTGTTGTAAAAGTTGGATTGATTACAGTAGAATCAGAAAGTGTGGCATTACTACCTTGAGGAACAGCGATGAAGTGCCAATTGTAGTAAATTGGATCACCGTCAACATCTCCACTATCAACTCCTTCTAAAGTTACAATATCGCCAGTTGCAATCTTTTGATCCGTACCAGCATTGGCAAAAGGCGCAACATTATATGCAGTTTCTGATGTGTTATTGCATGTTTTATTTCTCCACCAATAACCACTTGTATTTGTACAGCTTATTTTTGTTAAGCATAAGCTAAAATGTTTTTTGTCACACGAGAATCCCTGACCTGACATAACTTGGAGTGCGTATATTGTTTCAGATAAATCAATTTTTCTATCACCATTTATATCACCACTTGTACTGCGTTGGGAGGTGCCAGATGTAACTTGGATAGTTTTTATAGCTTCAGACATATCTACCTTTCCATCGCCATTAATATCACCAACAGTTGCGGCAAATATATTGTTCGCTGAAATTAGCACAAGGAACAATAACAAAACAAATTTTACCCTCATTTACTCTCCCCTTTTCTTCTTATTTGCTTGCAAGCTAGAATTTGATTTTATGCGCCGAACGATTAAGCTCAGGGGCACGCCGTGAATTTGGCTACCGATTTCATAAACGGGTAATGACGACAAACAAGTACAAAAAATCGCCGACGAAATGCGTGTCCCTTGAAGCGCCTTGTTATGTGATGTTGTCTTAACATATCGGGTAGTTACGTCACACAAAGAGACTTAAAAGTCAACCTCTTTTCACTATGCCAATAGGTATGACTTGCAGCAATGTAAAAATAACTAATCAACTAGGAGCATACTTGGATGCAGGATTTTTACAGTTACAACTAATTCTGGGTTTGAAGTTGATGTTACCCGGGACGTTGTTGAATCTACTTTAGTTCCAGATAATAATTTGTTTTGTTCTTGCGGTACTGTTTGATGACCGTCAATGTTTGAATTTTGAATTGAGCAATTGTCATTAATTTCTGGTGTCATCTGTATTCTCCAATTTCATGGTGGATATCATAAAATAAGCCCTCAGTAAAAAATAATAAAAATCAGCAACCAAAGCTCCACTATCAAAATCATATTTCTCCTGAAACACTCCTGAAACCCTAGAGTCGATGCACAAAAATCCAAAAATTTCTGGCTCATCCGTTTCACTTGCATGGTCATGACGTATCTTTCTAATTGGCCATGTAAAAGATGTTGTGTAGCCAAGTTGTTGTGATTTTTTTTTCTTTGAATTTATTTCTAGATGAGAGTTTTGGTAATTTTCTTCTGTATCAACATTTTTGATATGCCAAAAGCGTTCTTTGTTGGCCACTAACTCGTAAAATTCACTATTATTTTCAACTTTATCATTAGGCCTGTCCTTATTTACGGGAAGACAATTAGACGATGAGCTTCTCACAAAAGTTTCGAGCTTTAGAGTTGAAAAATCTACTATCACTTTTATACACGCCCGACAAGGAGCACCTGTTACTGTTGAAAAAAACTTCTCAAATTCGTTTAAGCTATTTTGTATATATTCTTTAGCATTAGCTTTGTCTAAATCTTTTTTACCGTTGATCTCTGGAAAAATTTTCTGCCAATTATCTCTAATGATATGAATTGCGCTATGAAGAAAAGGTATAGAATGGGCAATTCTGTATTTTCTTCCACTAGTAAACTCACGGTACACAGTTACAATAAGAACAATTGCCAATATCACCAACAGTAACAATTGATTTGTTGACGTATAGTCATTTCCATTATGGATTAAGCTAAAAATCAAATTACGCTCGGTTGGGGTAATGCCTGCAGGAATTGAATTATAAAAAATTGAAGAATTATCTATTTTCTTATTGAGAAATGGCCCAACATAGTTGATTGCCAATGGAGACAACTGACTTTTAATACATTCATAATCTTTCTGATCAATAAAATTGCTATCTGTTGTTAGCAAGTGTGGCCAGAATGCGAGAGTTAGACCAAGAAACAGCGAAAAAACACTCAAGAAAGTTCCTAATTGGCTATGCAACCCCTTCACATGACAGAAAAATAATTTAAAACGATTCATTTTACTTGCTCAGTATTCACTATTCTAAAAGATTACCCACGCGACTCTTAGATAATTAATTAAACCTTGGGGCCTGACACACCGGGTAGGTCAGAGGCGTTGCCGCCTCCTTCCCCCCTCAGAACCGTACG
>CAYREN010000521.1:0-3504 GCA_964423255.1 uncultured Roseivirgaceae bacterium
TGAATCTAAAAATGAAATTCAAAAAATGATCGATGCTGAAGATCAGGCTGAATTAATAGATTCCTTTTATAAAGATCTGGAATTTGGTACCGGTGGATTGAGGGGGCTAATGGGTGTCGGTTCCAATCGGATGAATAAATACACGATTGGCAAAGCAACCCAAGGATTGAGTAATTATCTGCTCAAAGCATTTCCCAATGAAAAAATTAGTGTTGCTATTGCTCACGATAGCAGAAACAACAGCGACTTCTTTGCCGATACCACAGCATCAGTTTTTACTGCCAATGGGATTAAAGTCTATTTTTTTACGGAATTGCGGCCTACTCCTGAGTTATCTTATGCAGTGAGACAACTTGGATGTAAAAGTGGAGTAGTCCTCACCGCATCGCACAATCCCAAAGAATATAATGGATACAAAGCCTATTGGGATGATGGAGCACAGGTTACTCCACCTCACGATGAAAATGTGATCAATGAAGTAATCAGCATTGAAAGTATAAATGATATAAAATTCACCAAAAACCCATCACTGATAGTTGAAATTGGTGAAGATATTGATGAAAAATATTTACAAGAAGTTAAAAACCTTTCCTTATCTCCGGATGTCATTCAAAATCAAAAAGATTTAAAGATTGTGTTTTCTCCAATTCATGGAACAGGTATAACTCTGGTTCCTGAAATATTAAAAAGATACGGTTTTGAAAATGTCTATGTAGTCGAAGAGCAGGCAACTCCCGATGGTAATTTTCCAACAGTTGTTTACCCAAATCCCGAGGAATCGGAGGCGATGAGTCTGGCGATGCAAAAAGCAAAAGATATCGATGCAGACCTCATTATGGCTACAGACCCGGATGCCGACAGAGTGGGTATAGGATCTAAAAATAACCATGGAGAATTTCAACTCATCAACGGAAATCAGGCTGCTTCTTTGTTGGTTTATTATATGCTCAAAATGTGGTCGGAAAAAGGCAAACTTGATGGCAACCAATTTGTTGTAAAAACTATAGTAACAACAGATTTGATCTTTGACATGGCCAATAAATTTAATGTGGAGGCCTATGAGACGCTGACCGGATTTAAATATATCGCTTCTGTCATTCGTGAGCTGGAGGGCAAAAAACAATTTATTGTTGGTGGAGAGGAAAGCTACGGATATTTATCGGGTGACTTTGTGAGAGATAAAGATGCCATATCATCTTGTGCCTTGCTTGCCGAAATGACTGCCTGGGCCAAAAACAATGGCATGGGCCTTTTTGACCTTTTGATTGAAGTTTATAAAGAGTTTGGTTTTTATAAAGAATCTTTACTTTCCATCACCAGAAAAGGGAAATCAGGCGCCGAGGAAATACAACAAATGATGAAGGACATGCGCAATAATCCGCCTAAAACCATACAAGGATCAAAGGTGGCCAAAGTCTATGATTATCTCTCAGGTCAGGTGCAAGACTTGATTTCCGCTACAACAGAAAACATTGATTTTCCAAAATCCAATGTTTTGCAATATGTAACGGAAGACGGAACAAAAATATCTGTGAGACCATCGGGCACCGAGCCAAAAATAAAATTTTATTTTAGTGTGGTAGCACCTCTGGAAAACACAAAGGATTTTGATCAGGTTCAGAATGCTTTAAATACCAAGATCGAAAATATCATTGAGGAGCTCTCGCTGAAATAGGGTTTTAAATAGGAATGTTGAAGTTTACATATTCTTAACAAGAATGGCAACTAAAATTTCAGCCTAACTCCCATACCATTTTTCGTCATTCCCAGCATTAATATAGGTTTGTGAATATTAGCCGATAATCCTGAATTGTACATATCCACAGCTTCAAGGGACTGTTTATATGATTTTGAGTAAATAGGAACAGAAATCAAAATTAAACCGGCACCTACAGCAACCAACTCCCATTTTGGATCGCCGCCAACAAGGACAGTAGCCAGTTGCCAGCCCATCACAAACCCTCCTGTGCCACTAATGATAGATGCGATGGTGCTATTGCTTCTTGCCTTTTTTATTAAATAATACGCTCCCTGATCACCTTCCATAATGTGAGGCAATTGATTGAAATTTAATCGTTCATCTTCTTGATAGAATTTATATCCCCAAAAGTTTTTATAAACATGCACCGAATCTGATGGTGATTGGGCTTTTGAAAATTGAATAAATCCAAAAAATATCACCCCAAAAAAAAATACTATCTTCATCCTATTTAATAAATTCTAATACTAAAAAAATTAATTTAACCTGCCAATCTCTCTTACACCATTACCTACAGCACCTGTGTTCAAATCACCCAAATCGGCCCTTGCGCGATCTGCAACTTTCATAAGTTCAGACACTTTTTCAGGATACAAATCAATCACGTTATACCTTTCTCCCTCATCACGCATCATGTTGTACAATTCCATAGAATCCAATGATATTTTTATTCTTCTACCTCCCACTCCATCATTGGAGGGAACTGTAGCTTCATAGGAACTATATGTATGTGGGAATACAAGTTTCCAATTATCTTTTCTCACAGCATTCAAATTATTCTTTCCATAATAGTAATAAATATCGTCTCTGGGTTTTGCAGTAAAATTTCCTTTCCACAATTCAATAATATTTACCCCATCGATTTTATGCTCGGGAAGATCGCCTTTAACAATTGAAGCCAAAGTTGGGAAAAAATCTATGGATGCCGCCAATTGATTGCACACAACACCCTTGGGAACAACTTGTGGCCATCTGACAATACAAGGCACTCGTTGACCACCTTCCCAGCTTGTTGTTTTTCCTTCGCGCAATCCACCTGAAGAGCCTGCATGATTTCCATAATTGAGCCATGGGCCATTGTCGGTATTGAATATAACAATTGTATTATCCTCCAACCCATTTGCTTTTAGCGCCTTCATTATCTCCCCAACAGACCAGTCAATTTCCATCATTACATCACCGTACAACCCTTGCTCACTTTTGCCACGGAATTTATCCGAAACGCCAAGAGGAATGTGCGGCATTGAGTGAGGAACATATACAAAAAAAGAATTGTCTTTATTTCTATTAATAAAATCAACAGCCTTTTCAGTATAAAGTGTAGTGAGTTTATCTTGGCCTGATAAACTGGTAATCGTTTCTTTTATCTCATTTCCTTCAATAATTGGCAAATCCGGAAATTTTCCTTTTCTGGTATCCGGAGAAGCTTTAGATCCATCAAGTTTAACAGGCCACATATCATTGGAGTAGGGTACGCCTGTATATTCATCAAACCCATGCTGAAGAGGCAAAAACTTCTTATGATGCCCAAGGTGCCATTTCCCAAATATTGCTGTGGCATAACCTTTTTCTTTTAGCATTTCGGCAATCGTGATTTCATTTGGGTTGAGCCCAACTTCGTCATGAGGAAAAAGAGCCCCTGATATTCCAAGACGATTTGGATAGCATCCTGTAAGCAGCCCTGCCCTCGATGCACTACATACCGGTTGGCCCGAATAGAAATTGGTAAATCTCATTCCCTGGGC
>CAYREN010000522.1:0-3499 GCA_964423255.1 uncultured Roseivirgaceae bacterium
GCGAAAAATTCACTGGACCTGCAAAGGTTTTTGAAGATGAATATGAAGCAATTGAGGGAATAGGGTCTACTGTTAAAAAAGGAGATGTAATCGTTATCAGGCATTCAGGTCCAAAAGGTGCTCCCGGTATGCCGGAAATGCTAAAACCAACAGGTGCAGTAATGGGTGCAGGTCTTGGAAAAGATGTTGCCTTAATTACTGACGGTAGGTTTTCTGGTGGATCTCATGGATTTGTTGTTGGGCACATTACTCCTGAAGCATCAGAAGGAGGACTTATCGGTTTATTGCAAGATGGAGATATCATCACCATTGATACTATTAACAATAGAATTGATGTGAATCTATCTAATGAAGAAATCGAAACGAGAAAACAAAATTGGGTTAAGCCTCCAGTAGTGGTTAATTCAGGAATATTAAAAAAGTTTATTAATACAGTAGCAACAGCTTCAGAAGGCTGTGTTACAATTTAAAATTTTCTATTATGGGACAGATAGATACAATACAAAAAACATCGACCGAGAAGTTTAAAAAGAAAATGAAAATTTCAGGATCAGAGGCGGTAATCCTTTCGCTGTTGGCGGAAGGTGTAGATACCATTTTTGGTTATCCGGGAGGTGCAATTATGCCTATCTATGATGCATTGTACCAATACCAGGATAAGGTAAATCACCTTCTTGTGCGGCATGAACAAGGAGCAGCTCATGCAGCTCAGGGGTACGCACGCGTTACGGGGAAAGTAGGAGTTTGTTTTGCAACAAGTGGACCTGGTGCAACAAATTTAATAACAGGAATTGCCGATGCGCAAATTGACTCAACCCCAATTGTTTGCATAGCAGGACAAGTTCCTTCACACTTGCTCGGCACGGATGCTTTTCAGGAGTCTGATGTTATGGGAATTTCCATGCCTGTTACCAAATGGAACTATCAAGTTACAAAACCTGAGGAAATTCCAGAGGCCATTGCCAAGGCATTTTATATTGCCAAAACAGGCAGACCGGGACCGGTTCTTTTAGACATCACTAAAGATGCTCAATTTGGCGAATTTGAATTTGAGTACAAACCATGTGAAAAAATAAGGAGCTATCACCCCTATCCCAAAGTTAAAAGTGTAGACATTGAGGATGCAGCAAGGTTGATAAACAATGCAAAAAAACCATATATCCTTTCAGGACATGGAGTATTGATCTCTGGAGCTGAAAAAGAAGTTTTGGAATTATCTGAAAAGGCAAACATTCCAGTAGCATCTACGCTATTAGGTCTTTCTTCGTTTCCCCCGGATCACCCTAACTATGTTGGATTGTTGGGCATGCATGGAAACTATGCCCCCAATATTCTGACCAATGAATGTGATGTCCTTATTGCCATAGGTATGCGATTTGATGATCGTGTGACAGGCGATGTGAAGAGATATGCCACTAAGGCTAAGGTGGTACATATTGAAATTGATCCTTCAGAAATTGACAAAATTATCAAGACTGAGGTTGATATCAATGCAGATGCAAAACAAGCATTGGAAGCGTTAATTCCTAAAATAAATAAAGCAGATCATAAGGAATGGATTGATGAATTTAAAGCTCTTGAAAAAATAGAATATAACAAGGTTATTAAAAAAGATATCTTTCCTGAAACTCCTGATTTAAAAATGGGCGAAGTAGTTCGTTTGTTGTCAGAAATTTCTAAGGGTGAAGCTATTGTTGTTTCTGATGTTGGCCAACATCAAATGATTGCTTCAAGATATTATAAATATAAAAGACCTAATCATATAGTTACTTCCGGGGGTTTGGGCACAATGGGTTTTGCCTTGCCTGCTGCGATGGGAGCGCAAGTTGGGCAAATGAAAGAAAAGGTAATTTCGATTTCAGGAGATGGTGGATTTCAGATGACAATTCAAGAATTGGGCACTATTTCTCAGTACAATATTCCTGTAAAAATTGTTGTGTTGAACAATAGCTTTTTAGGAATGGTTCGCCAATGGCAACAAATGTTTTTTGAGAAAAGATACTCATTTACAGAAATGACCAATCCGGATTTTGTCAAAATTGTTGATGGATACGGCATTCCTGCAAAGAAAGTTACCAAAAGAGAAGACTTGCAAGAAGCTATACAAACAATGTATGATCATGATGGTCCATATTTTCTGGAAATAAAAGTAGAATTAGAAGAAAATGTTTTCCCAATGGTTGCTTCAGGAGATTCCGTTTCAAATATTCGTTTAGAGTAAATTTAGATCCTATTAAAATGACAGATATATATCAAGATTCAACAGAACATGCAGTCGAGAAACAATTTACTATTTCGATTCTTACAGAAGACAAACCCGGTTTACTCAATGCAGTAACTATTGTCTTTACGAGAAGAAAACTAAATATTGATATGATTAATGTTTCGGCATCTGAAGTCGAAGGTGTAAGTAGATACACCATAGCCTTGACAACTACCAGAGAGCAAGTAGAAAAAATCGTTAAGCAGATCAGAAAACATGTTGAGGTGCTAGGGGCATTTGTTTACGAAGAGCATGAAATCCACTATCAGGAAATCGCATTGTATAAGGTGCCTACAAAGATTTTCCTTGGAGGAATGGAAGTAGAAAAAATAGTAAGGGCCAATAATGCCAGGATATTGGTGATAGAAGAAGATTATACTGTAATTGAAAAGACAGGGCATAAACACGAAACTACTGCACTATTTAATACACTTAAAAAATATGGCGTATTAGAATTTGTAAGATCAGGCAGAATATCAGTTTCAAAATCGAAAAGAAAAACAGAAACATTCCTGGAAGAATTGGAACAATCAGATACACATACATTAAACAATAATAACGGAAAAATTAATTAAAAATGGCAAAAATTAACTTTGGTGGCGTAGAAGAAAATGTAGTCACTCGCGAAGAATTCCCATTAGAAAAAGCAAGGGAGGTAATGAAAAATGAAACCATTGCTATCATCGGTTACGGTGTGCAAGGTCCCAGTCAGGCGCTTAACCTGAAAGACAACGGATTCAATGTAATTGTTGGGCAAAGAAGCCCTTCCAAATCATATGAAAAAGCTCAGAAAGATGGCTGGGTAGAAGGTGAAAATCTTTTCACAATCGAAGAAGCACTCGAAAAAGGTACAGTAATTTTTTACTTGCTTTCTGATGCTGCTCAAATTGCCGTGTGGCCAACAGTCAAAAAACACTTGACGGAAGGTAAAACCATTTATTTTTCTCATGGGTTTGGCATCACATACAAGGAGAGAACAGGAATTATACCTCCTAAAAATGTCAATGTGGTTCTCGTGGCACCTAAAGGATCTGGCACAAGCCTCAGACGCCTTTTTGTGGCAGGTAAAGGACTTAATTCCAGTTTCGCCATTCATCAGGATTTTACAGGAGATGCCAGTGAAAAAGCAATTGCTCTGGGCATTGGCGTAGGATCGGGATACTTATTTGAGACTACTTTCAAAAAAGAAGTATTTAGCGATCTGACAGGTGAAAGAGGTTCATTAATGGGAGCTAT
>CAYREN010000523.1:0-3479 GCA_964423255.1 uncultured Roseivirgaceae bacterium
GGAGCACCCGGATTTGGCTTAAAATTTATTTTGAATTTCATTCAATATGAATAATCTACTAGTGGATTCCTTTCATCATTTTACTTAAGAAAGGAGAAAGAATTAATAACAATATCGAAGCACCAATCGCCTCAGCCGCAATGAAAGGATACAATTCAAAATCGTATTTTTTAAGTATTGATTCCATTGTCCCTGCCAGGTAATTTCCCATGGCAATGCTCCCCATCCACAGCCCCATCATGGCAGAAACTATTTTTGGTGGAGATAGTTTTGTGATCATAGACAGTCCTACTGGGGATAAACAAAGCTCACCCGATGTATGCAATAAATATACACTTACCAGCCAAAGTGGATTGACCATCAAACCGGCATCTGCATTTGATTGGGCGGCTGTCATGATAATAAATCCTAACCCAAGCAACAATAGGCCAAAGCTAAATTTGTATGGTGTCCTGGGGTTTTTGCCAAGTTGAGCCAATCTAATCCACATCATTGAGAACAAAGGGGCAATAATTACAATGAATATTGGATTAAGTGCCTGAAACCAAGAAGCCGGAACATCCCATCCAAATACCAAACGATTTGTATTCTCCTTGGCAAATAGATTAAAGGTTCCTCCTGCCTGTTCGAATCCCGACCAAAATATCAAATGGAAAACTGCCAAAACAAGAATTACAAATACTCTACTCCACTGCGTTTTTCCTTCTGTTCCCTTAAATATCACGTACATCAGGTACAAAGCACCAGAAATGGCAGCAATTAATTTGACAATATCTAATGTGCTTTCGCTAATAATATCAATCAGTTTGATAATACCCACTGTCAATAAAATGCTTCCTATGGAATAATAAAGAATATCTAACCAATCCTTGAAAATTAGTGATAACAGACTGGAATCTCTGTTTGGCGGCAATCCTACCTTTTCTAAAGATACTCTTCGGGCATAAAACCAAATAAGACCTATCAGCATGCCAACACCTGCAGAAATGTATCCGTAGTGCCAACCTACTTTTTCGCCAAGGCCTCCAGCCACAAAAGGAGATAAAAATGCCCCAAGATTTATTCCCATATAAAAAATTGTAAATGCAGAATCTTTCCTTGGATCATCAGCATCATACAATCCTCCAACCATGGTAGAAATGTTTGGCTTGAAAAACCCATTACCTAATATCAGAAACCCAAGGCCACAGTAGAGTAAAAACTCTCTCATTTCCATGTTACCACTCATATCGGAAGATACGCTTGCGGCAAGCGCGAACTGTCCGGCAGCCATCACAACCCCACCAATAAATATGGACTTGCGCTGACCTAGTAATTTGTCCGCCAAAACTCCACCCAATATCGGAGTTACATATACCAAACCGGTAAATATTGCATAAATCTCCAGCGCAGCACTTCGCTCCATTCCGAATCCCCCATCTACAAATGATGAGGTGAGATACAATACCAGCAAGGCCCGCATTCCATAATAGCTAAATCGCTCCCAAAATTCCGTTGAAAAAAGGGTATATAACCCACTTGGATGTGTCGTGTTTTTTATTTCCATAAATTTTAGATTTTATTTTGAATGCATGAAAATCAATTCAAATGAATGATAATGTAGGTATTCTTCATAAACATACTGAACAATAAAAATCCTCTAATGGCCTTGATAAAAAACGTAGGAAGTAAAGAGCACTTTGCTATTCTCACACGCCAGAACCTCCCGATAGCTATCAGGACTAAATTTAATATTTCTAATCGAGTTTTCCAGAATCTAATGAATTTTCAGATTGCAGACAGGCTCTATTTGCAAATAATGACGTGTCACTTAATTATCCATCAATTTTCTAGTGCTTTTTAGCAATTCGATTGATGCTTCTATTTCCTCTTTTCTAATGGCAACACTCTCTATATTAAATCCAACAGGTATATCCTTATCCGTACAGAATTCAAATAATTCCATGGCAACTGAATTACAAAAATCAATAGACTTTGATAGAATGTCATTAGAATTTCTCAAATCATTTTTCAACCATTTTGGAATATCAATACCTAGCCAGTTCATGAATTCCAATGTCTTTACTGAACCGCAGGGCGTCAAAGTGAAAATAATTGGAACCATCTCCCTGCTTTCTTTTAATGACGAGTAATAATAATCAGATATAAAGTTTTTAGAGTTATCTATACTATAAACACATTGAGAAATAAAAAAACTACAACCTCTATCTATTTTATCAAAGACTCTGATATGTTCATTTTCTTTTTTTTGATGTCGTTCGGGAATGGTCACTCCTCCAATAATAATTTCTGAATCAAGTCCTTTTCTCAGCTTATACGCATCTTGAAGAGAGAGCGAAATTTCTTGTTTTTTAGAAGGTGACCCAACAAAAACGCAACACTCAATATTTATAGATTCATATATTATCCAATCTCTTAAACTATTGTTATCAAATCTACCGATACTTTTATATATAATCTTTGGGATGTTCAATTCTTCAAGATAATTTCTACTATAATAATCGGGCGCTAAAGTTGGTAAATATGGAAACGGTCTCGGAGAACTATTTCTTGAAGACTCGTCCTGTATATCATACAATACTAATCCATCTATTTGCACTTCTTTAAGCCTTTCAATCTGTTTATTAGCGATCATTCTAATTTTATCTTTTTCAGTATTTTGTTTGGGAGGAGTTAACCCATAAAACAAGAATCCGGATTCTTTATTTGTTATTCTATCTTTTAACATTAAATCAATTTGCTATTAATTGGTTAGAATTCAATTTGGTATGGCGCACAACGAATGAATATGCTTATCCTGTAAATATTGCAATTTGAAATGTAAGGAGCAAACTAGTGTCAAGTATGCTCTGACGCATCAAGTCTTATTCTTTTTAGAGAGAAACAAAAAGTGCAAGTATTTATATGTTCATACCCATCACATAAATCTGTCATTTCATATCTTTGCCTTTTAATAATTTTTCATACTTCTAATATTTCAAATAGAAATGGCTTTAAGCAGTTTTGTTTACATAAGCGATGTGGATAATTTAAGTGACGCAAGATATTCTGCAGGAATGGGTGTTGATTTAATAGGCTTCAGACTGGATCCCCATGATGAAAGTTCATTAAGCTCAAAAAAGTTTAAGGAAATTTCAGAATGGATTTCAGGTGTTAAAATTGTCGGTGAATTTGGAGATGCAAACCCCAATGAGGTAGAAGAAGCACTTTCTAAATTTAAGGTCGATTATCTACTCATCTCAGATGCATCTCAAATCAATGAATTTGTGCACCTTGACATTCCGCTTATGCTTAGCATTAATGTAAATGATGAAATGAAAAGCGATCTGGCTTCAACACTCAATTATTGCTCTGGGTCTGTTGAATTCTTTTTACTGGAATCTGAATTGAAGAAGCTCGACAAAGATGAGCATAGTTTCATCGCTACTCATGCTACTCAATTCCCAATAATCCTGGGATACGGTGTAGATATTGAGAAT
>CAYREN010000524.1:0-3466 GCA_964423255.1 uncultured Roseivirgaceae bacterium
TCTTCAACAGTACTAAGATGGATAATATCACATCATTCCTGGAAAAATCCGACTTGAAAGAGGCAATGAAACATGCCGGGATCACCAGTCCGCCAACTCAGGATATTATGGTACTCAATAAATAATAACTATTGAATCAACTAAAATTACTTAATAATGAGTATCGCATATCTAAAATGCGATGCTTATTTTTTTTAATTAATTTGACAATTCCGCAATTGTAAACCGATAAAACATATACTGATGCTGTTGCTTCTCAGCATTAGAAATGCTAAATTATATGTTTCAAAATTTAAGTACACTTTGTTATATAACCATGTGGAACAAAATGAGACGTATTATTAAAACGATAAGAGAAAATAAAATTTGGGCAATTAAATTTCTTTTTAAAACCTCACTATTTACCATTCTTTTTTTCAGCCTGAACTCCTGCAAGGAGAACAAAGGCATATTGGATTCTTATGCATTCCCCGATGGTACTGTATTTTTTCAAAAAAACCCAGTTGATTTAACAGAAGTAGTCTCTTTCGAACCAATGGGTGAACCAAATGTTCTGCCAAAAGATCATGGTGGCTTTCCTTTAAAAGACCCTCATACCCTACCAGCAGATGTCCCAGTTTATGCTGTGGCCAGTGGAGTAATAATCGTGGCAGGTCATGGTACACGTTATATGGAAGGCCATAATGTTCCTCCTGCATTAGAAGGAACGGCATATGATGACTATCAATTAATACTTAAAATCAGCAAATATGTAAAGGTAAATTACGGCCATATAAGTGCAATTAATTTTAATATTCTTTCAGAATTAGAAAACCTACAGGCTGATGAAAAAGGACACCGCTTTGAGATCGTTGTAAAAGCAGGAGATATCTTGGGATGGGTTGGGCCACACCCAGCCATGGATTTTTCTGTAACTGATTATTCATTAAGCCTAAATTTCTTGAACCCTTCTCGCTATCCAGAAGATCAATTATTTGCCGCAGACATTTATAGTTATTTCAAAGAACCCCAACTAAGTGAAATGGTAAATATTGCTGCTAGAATAGCAACACCATGGGGAGGAAAATCTGATTATGACATAAAAGGAAAAATAATTGGCAATTGGTTTTTAGAAGGAACAACAGATTATATACAATGGAGTAGACAATTTGCAATTGTATTTGATCATCTTGAACCAAATAGAATTATCATTTCAGATGGTTCTCCAATGAAAGACATCCCTGGCTTTGAAAATCCGGGAGCCCCTGACGTTTGGTGGGTAAAGGGGAATTCTCCTGCACCTGATAAAATTGGTGTTAACGATGGAATTACAAAGTATAAACTAATTTATCGTGGACCTCAAGATGAAAATACCAAACCAATTCAAGGAGTAATACTTATTGAGATGATAACCGAAGGCAAAATAAAAGTAGAAGTATTTAAAGGATCCACTTCTGAAAATTCATTTACTTCGGCTGCTAAAAATTATGAACGATAAATCTTAAGCTAATCAAGCCAATTTTGATTTGCTTTATAACTTGACAAAATTTTGCGAAAAATTATATATCAACTATTGATATATCAATTATTTAGTATATATTTGCATCAAATGAATTAGATGCAAAAAATAGAAGACGTAATTTTATTTCAAATTGACCTCACCGGCAAAATATCAAAACAATTTGCTCAGAAAGATTTTGATAAATCCAAAATGGGTATCACTGTTGATCAATGGGTTTTGCTAAAGATTGTGTCTGAATCTGCACCTTTAACACAAAGAGAACTCGCCAAAAAATCTTATCGCGACCCGGCATCAATCACTCGAACATTGGACTTACTGGAAAATAAAAAACTACTCATCAGACAGGAAATATCTAACAATCGAAGGACATACAACATCCAGCTTACTAAAGAAGGGAAAATATTTATTAATAAAAACATGGAAATAGTAAATGTCCAAAGAGCCAAAAGTATCGAAGGCTTGAGTAACCAGGAATTGACTCAATTAAGTGAAATATTGAAAAAAATTCGACACAATATGGAATAGCATTTTTTTACATTATAAATTGATATATCAATTATTGATATCCTATACTAAAAGATTTAATATGAGACATACACTAATAATATTGGTCACAATAATGAATACATGTTGCCAGGGACAGGATGGCAATGAAAGGAAAATTGCAAAAAACAAAATGACGGTAAGCTGGCATTTCAATATGAATAGGATTCATTTTGAGTTAAGTGCTCCTACCGAAGGATGGGTAGCCATAGGCTTCAATGCTCAAATGGGAATTACGAATACCTATCTGCTAATGGGAAATGTAATAAACGATAGGCCTAACGTTGAAGAATATTTCACACTAAAGCCAGGTGACTATCAATCTCTAAAATCATTGGGCATCTCCAATGAGGTAAAAAATATAGCAGGATATGAAAATAACAATAACACATATCTGCAATTCTCTTTACCAATAAAAGACCAAAGCAAATATCAAAGAGACCTATCAACAGGAAAAGACTATGTGATGTTAATCGCTTATAGCCAGGAAGATGATTTTCAACATCACTCAATTATGAGAACTTCAATTAATGTTAAACTTTAAATAATAAACAAATGAAAAAGATGGAAATTAAATTTATCGCAATGATCTGTGTACTACTTTCAACATTTAACTGTATGGCCCAAAAAAACGATGCTAAAAAAATTGAGACAGTAATAACTGCTTTTTCTAAGGCAGGTGATGTCAATGATGCTGAAAAACTATCAACATATTTAGATGACAATTTTAGGGTGGTGATGAACAGGCTGTTTGGAAGTAAAGATGTAAGTATAATGTCAAAATCTGTTTATCTCGATAAAATAAAATCGAAGGAATTTGGTGGCGACAAAAGAAAACTAACCATTGAAAACATTATTGTAAATGAAACATCAGCAAGTGCCAAGGTGACCTTCAAAGGTGAGAAAATGACTTTCGTTTCAATTATGGCTCTTATAAAAAATGATACTGGAGATTGGAAATTGATAAATGAAATCCCAATTGTAAAATAAGTTGTCAACTAATTAATTTGTTCTCGAATAAAAGGGTGGGTCCAATGGATTCATCCTTTTTTTATTAAATCAATGTAATAAAAAAATGAACATCAATTGAAAGGTTATTAATCTTGGAGAATCTATCTATATTTAAGGTTTTATAACAAATTTAAATGAAATGATAGTAAATTTTTTATCCTAAATAAGGTTAAATAATTAAAGACCGAAATCCAATAAAACTTGTATTGTTGAAATATATAGTGAAATATGCTTTCAATTTACAACCCTCATTAGGATAATGATAAAAATTATTTCCCCAATTTTATAAATAGTCATGATTAAATTACTTAGAAATTATCTTCTAATTTCAATTTTACTATCATACGCAATTTTCGCTTTTAGTCAGGAGAATGCTTCTGAATTGATAAAATTGGGTTACTCAATAATTCC
>CAYREN010000525.1:0-3425 GCA_964423255.1 uncultured Roseivirgaceae bacterium
CATGTCAAAAGTAGCATTAGTAGCAGGAGGAACAGGGTTGGTCGGCTCAATCTTGGTTGATTTATTGATCGAAGAAAAGTTGTATGATGAAGTAAAAGTACTCATCAGAAAGGGGAGTAACTACAAAAACGCAAATGCCAATGTGATTGAAGTTGATTATGATTGCCTCAGTGAATATTCAGAGGTTATCAATGCCGATGCGGTTTTTTGCTGTCTTGGCACCACAATCAAAAAGGCTGGCTCAAAAAAAGAGTTTATCAAAGTTGATTTCACCTATCCTCTGGAATTGGCAAAAATTGCTATGGAAAATAAAAGTGATCAATTCAATATCATTACAGCAATGGGAGCAAATGCTCGTTCGGGGGTATTTTATAATAAAGTAAAAGGTGAAATTGAAGATGCAATAAGCATACTGGGTATTCATGAAGTAAATATTTTTCGGCCTTCTTTATTAATTGGAGAGCGTAAAGAGTCACGGACAGGAGAGCTTATCGGTGTCGTATTATTTAAGATCATTAACCCACTGTTGTTAGGGAGTCTTAAAAAATATCGGTCGATTGAGGCGCAAATTGTTGCTAAAGCGATGGCAAATATATCGATGGAATCCAAAAAAGGTATAGCAATAATTCTTTCCGATAACATTATGAAATACGGACAGACTCAGCAATAACAGAATAAATTTCATTGTTATTTTAGGTATAAAAAAGCTTAGTAATTGTTCACAATAATCATAATCTTGAAGGGCAGGCTCGTTAAAAGACGAGTACTTTTATAATTTAATTATCTCCAGAATTTTTTCGGTTAAATTTAAAAATGTGATAGCAGTAATACAAAGAGTTTCAGAAGCAAAAGTAGAAATTGAAAGCCAGATTGTCGGTAAAATCGGACCTGGGATTTTAATGTTGTTAGGGATTGAGGCAGAAGATGGCGAGCAGGATATACATTGGCTGTCGAGTAAAATTGCCAAATTGAGAATATTTGATGATGAGTATGGTGTGATGAATAAAAGTCTAATAGATGTTGATGGGGATGTTTTACTTGTTAGTCAATTTACGCTGCATGCGTCAACAAAAAAAGGAAATCGACCATCATATATCAAAGCTGCAAGACCTGAAATATCCATACCCATTTACGAAAAATTCAAGGATACTCTGCAAACTAATTTGGGGAAGAAAATTCAAACAGGAAGATTTGGAGCAATGATGCAGGTTTCATTGTGCAATGACGGACCGGTAACTATTATAATCGATACAAAAGACAAAAAATAGTATAATGGGCAATCCTGCTTACTATGGATTTGGTTAAGGATAATATTGGGATTGTATAAGAAAAATGGATTTTAGGAAGTTAATCTTATTAAGACAAAAACAAATGGAAATAAAGGAAGCTCAAAAATTGGTTGATCGTTGGATAAAAACTGTTGGAGTGCGGTACTTTAACGAATTGACCAATATGGCCATGCTCACAGAAGAGGTGGGCGAGGTAGCCAGAATTATAGCGAGAAAATATGGTGAACAATCTTTTAAAGAATCAGATAAAGATGTGAATCTTGATGATGAATTGGCAGATGTGCTCTGGGTTTTGATATGCCTTGCCAATCAAACAGGAGTTGATCTCACAGAGGCGTTTAAAAGAAATCTGGAAAAGAAAAATTCACGTGATGCTAATCGGCACAAAAATAATCCGAAGTTAAAAAATCCGTAATTTTATCATTAAATGCTATGATGATTGTTTTTAGAACCAATCGCACGATTAGCTCACCACCTTGTATGTAGGATCTTCCAAGACATTTACATCAATGATATCATTAGCATTTTGAAGTAGCTGTCGACAGTCGGTACTCAAATGTTTTAGGTGCAATGTTTTTCCAACTTTGGTATAACGCTCGGTTATTTTATTCAGGGCTTCAATACCCGACATATCAGCCACTTTACATTCCGAAAAGTCAATGATCACTTCCTTAGGATCCTTCAGCACATCAAATTTTTCGCTGAATACTGACACAGAACCAAAAAATAGTGGCCCATAAATTTCATAATGCTTTACACCTTTATCATCAATAAACTTTCTTGCGCGAATCCGTTTGGCATTTTCCCATGCAAAGACAAGCGCTGCAATGATCACTCCTATTAACACCGCTAAGGCAAGGTTATGTAGAAAAACCGTAATCAGCGTTACCAAAACCATTACGAAAACATCTGATTTTGGCATTCTCTTGAATGTTTTAAGGCTGGCCCATTCAAATGTTCCTATAGCCACCATGATCATCACACCCGTCAAGGCTGCCATGGGCAAACGCTCAATAATACCGGAACCAAACATGATAAACACCAACAACATGACAGAAGCCACAATTCCCGAAAGCCTTGCCCTGGCTCCTGAAGAGATATTAATCAAACTTTGCCCTATCATGGCACAGCCACCCATGCCAGAGAAAAACCCTGTAACCAGGTTTGCTGCTCCTTGTGCCACACATTCTTTATTGCCCCGACCCCGGGTTTCGGTAATTTCATCAATTAAATTTAATGTCAACAAACTTTCCACCAAACCTACAGCAGCTACTATCAGAGCATATGGAAAAATAATAACTATTGATTCCCAGGTAAATGGAACCTGTGGGATATGAAAGGGAGGAAAACCTCCTTTTACAGAAGCGATATCTCCTACTGATTTTGTGTCAAGATTAAAACCAATCACTAATGCAGAAACAACAATTATGGCCGCAAGGGAAGAAGGAATTGCTTTGGTGATTTTTGGTAAACCCCATATAATTATCATTGTAAGCACAACCAGGCTGATCATAAATAACAATGGACCACCGGTCATATAGTGCAGTACACCAGTTGAATCAGGAATTTTGAATTGGTCAAGTTGAGACATGAATATCACAATCGCCAGGCCATTTACAAACCCAAACATTACCGGATGAGGTACTAACCTTATGAATTTCCCAAGCTTGAGGAGACCGGCGGAAATTTGAATAAGTCCCGCAAACACCACTGTAGCAAATATGTATTCTACCCCATGAGATATCGACAGTGCAACTATTACTACTGCAATTGCTCCTGTCGCACCAGAGATCATTCCTGGTCTTCCTCCCAGAATGGAGGTGATCAAGCCCATTGTAAATGCTGCATAAAGACCGGTAAGTGGCGACAATCCGGCAATCATGGCAAAAGCAATGGCTTCTGGAATTAGTGCAAGTGCAACAGTAAGTCCCGATAACACTTCGGTTCTCATATGCACTTTCTGATTGAGGTCAAATAAATTGAAATACTTAATCATTAATAATTGGTTTTTTACAATAAAAGAGGGCAACTACCTGTTGATAGCCTGTTTACTGGTATTCAAATTGAATAAAAATAATCAGAGAAGGATGTTAAATAAGTAGGATTTTGCCCCGGATCAATAAATCGACTGCAAAA
>CAYREN010000526.1:0-2251 GCA_964423255.1 uncultured Roseivirgaceae bacterium
GAATAAGAATTTGATTTGTTTCGTTCCAGCCAGTATCTGTAAATGATAGTTCGATTAAAAATAGCTCGATTTGTCTACTTTATTTCTTTAGCCATTTTTGGACAAATACAAAGGCTTCGAGAGAAGAAAAGTCAAGGCCATCCGATGGCTGAGGTTAGTTTGCAGATCTTATTCAAATTTATTTTATCACTGGACTTTATGTTATCAATTAACTTGTTCGAGAATTTACTGCATGATAAGAGCTGTAGTTTCGGCGTAAGTACATGAATTGATATTTTCACGTATGGTTCCCTGCTTCGTCTGGCCGGCGGGTAGGAGAGGTTTGGGGTGAAATTCTCCTTTCCTACTCCACTGTGTGACGTTTTTACTTTTTTTAAGTTGTTCATTTACTTCATCACCTAATGGCGACTACCATGCAACACTCGTTAATCTTTGTCCACCTTCACATCCTTAAACATAAATGGGTTGTCACTGAGCCTCAAGGCCGTGCTGCTGGCAATAGTTACATTCCTGAGAACGACATGCTTGGATCTGACATAGGGATACTTCTCATGGTAGGAATCGTCGGTCATTTGTGGATTGAAATTTGCAAAAATGGTAGGACCCTGGTATTCCTCCGAATGGTTTGAGTCATCAATATGAAGGTTTTCTATGATGATCCGTTCAGGCATATAGCAGGCGTAGCCGAAATCATGCTGCCCGGAATTGAAACCACCAATCAGGCTGGCATTGGTAGGTTCACCTCCGCCAGGCACGAAAACACAGTTACGGATAACGACTTCTCCCTGCCATGTACTGCCGTAGTCGGAGCGCAGGTTGATGAGGTTCCTTCCGTGGAGGGTGGAATTCTCCACGGTTAAGACCCCGGTACCAATGGCATTGATTCCCATGTGTCCCAGAGTTGAGTTGCGGATAGTGGCATTGGCTACCCCCATATGGGCGTCAAATCGAGAAAAAGTGCAATGGTCATAAAGAAGATTCTTGCAGTAGTTGGAACCCATGATTCCCCAATATTTTCTGTCGTTGATATCATTTGTCTGGCTACAGTTCACAAATGATACATTGAGAGCACGGGTGACCAAAATGTCGTAAGAGCCCATGGAAACAGGTTTCCCCGCCGAGCCAATGGTACGGTATGTTTTGTGACTTGTCAGGATGGTATTCTTAACGGTTACGTAAGAGCAGTCACGTATATTGATAAAACCGCCATAGGGTGCACCATGATCTCCTTCACCTATGACTCGATGTTCAAGGCCATCCACAACAACATTAGAACGCCTGATTGCAATGTTCCTGCTATAATAGGTGTACTTAGATTCAGCATTATTGGCAATTGTCGTAAAACGCCCTCCGGTGATCTTCAGCGTTGTCTCGTTCATGGGCAAAGCATTGATTTCTGTTATCTGGTCAAAATCCCAGATGATAGGACCGTCCATATCCACATTACCGTTTTTATCAACGACAAAGATATCCGTTTGAGGAGATCCATTGTTTTGGTTCAGCCCAAAGCGGATATAGTGCCTTATGTTGGAGTCAGTGACGGTGACCAGGCAGCTTCCGGGCAAGGAAACATTAATTTTCTCCTGATTCCTCTTAAGCGTAGATATTCCTTCAAGTTTAAACCGTTTCAGTTTGGAACTGACCATGAAAACAGATGCATTGTGATTTTGGACTTCGGTATCGTCAATGATGAAATCCGCCGTGCCGAAATCGGTGTTGGTCCGGATGACCACGGTGCGCTCCTTTCCAGCAATGTAGTAGGTGGCACCCTCGTCGGCTTTCACCAAAAGGCCATGCTGATTGGCGAAAGCATGAGTCGCCGCGATGCTGTTTATATCATCGGTTTTGCCGTCGCCCATGGCACCGAAGTCGCTATAGCGTACAAATCCATTGGCTATAAATTTAGCAACATTCTTTGGGGATACATTTACATTTAATTCCCCATTTTCATTGGTTCTAACTTTGGTTTTTTCCTTGTTGGAGGTGATCACTACATTTTCAAGTGAACTTTCAGTCTGTCCTTGTGACACAATTGCACAGGAAAACAATAAGAGCAATAAGAGCGAATATTTCATCATTAGCGTGTTTTAATAGTATTCAATTTCTGTTCCGAATTTGGGGAATGCCACACAATGGCTTGTCCATTATGAGTGTGGATTAGATAGCAAGTTCCTTTCCTTTCGCACAAAGCCACATCGATTTAAATTTACAATATGTGGCGGGATTTCCAAGAGCCACCAAGCTTCCGTCT
>CAYREN010000526.1:2351-3424 GCA_964423255.1 uncultured Roseivirgaceae bacterium
TGTTCCAAAGGCATCGCCATCGGCAAGTCGTACCATGGGCAAGCCTTTGGCGACCGATGGACGAGAAAGATTTGGGGTGAAATTCCCCTTACCTACTCGACTGTAGCTCGTTATTCTTTCATTAGAGATTTCGAAGCTTTACTAATAATTCATTTGTATTATTTTGTACTAATGGTAATTGTCTTAAAGCTAATCGATAATTGTCACCTTTCGCTACTATCAAAGCATTGAATTCAGTAGCGTGGCTGGATAAAGAGATGTTATCCCAAATTAAAGATGCTGCTACTGTTCCATCTTGAATTAAGTTGGTACTGAAAGAGTATGGATATTTTTGAGCGTATTGAGCAAGACCATTTCTGTATGTTTCAAATGACTGCGAATTAGCAAACAAAGTCCTTTCTTGCAAATTGTATAATGCATTTAAATCTTTCATAATATCATTGGGAAATAAACTAATATGTCCTGTAGTATTAAGAACTTGATAAGTGTCCTGTTCATAATCATAATTTACCCAAATTTTAAAATCATATTCAAATCGAGCTATTTTGAGAATCGTATCAAAAGGTTGAGAGGATGATGAAACACGTTGTTCAAATTCCTTAATAGCATTTGATTCTGTATTAATTCTAAGCAATGTTTCGTCAATATTTATACTATCCTTGATAAGATTCTCAATCAATCCCTTTTTATAAGTGTTTACCAAAGCTGATTCTTTCCTATTTTCATTCCAATCGTCTATCTGTAGAGCAATCAGAATACCTATAACCACAAGAGCAATTTCTCCAATTGCATGAAGTAGATACTTACCAGGTTTGTTTTCAGTCGGTAGTCTTCGTTTAATATTTCTAAAAATATTTATCATTGGTTATTGGTTGGTCATAATGAAGCACAACGGTTTGTGTATGGTGTCTGCGGTATTTTAAAGCTACATATTTTCAGTTTACCACCAATGTTTATTAAAGCTCTAATATTCATATTTACAACTAATTACGGCATGCGCTATATTTATTGTGCGCGACTTGAAAGGTGAATTTAGCTCTTGAAATTGAGTATTCCAAAGGGTAGGCAGGTTC
>CAYREN010000527.1:0-3403 GCA_964423255.1 uncultured Roseivirgaceae bacterium
AGAGCTGTTAGGTATGGCTTTAATTACCTGGGGTTTTCTGAACCTTTTATTTATAAAATACTTCCAACACTTTCTAATCAGTTTGATGATGTTTTTCCAGAATTGAAAGAACAACTTGAATTCATCACCAAGGTAATCAGAGAGGAAGAGACATCTTTTTTAAGAACTCTCGAACACGGGCTTAAAATATTTAATGAAGCTCAGGTATTTGCTAAAAAAAGTACGGAGTCCGGAGCAATCGTAATACCAGGTGATGTAGCATTTAAGTTGTACGACACATATGGATTCCCCATTGATTTGACACAGCTTTTGGCAAGAGAAAATGAAGCCGAAGTTGATATGTTAGAATTTGATAAGCATATGCGAGCTCAAAAAGCAAGATCAAAATCTGATGCGGTCAAAGAAAAAGGTGATTGGATAATATTAGAAGACAATGCAGAAGTGAAGTTTGTAGGGTATGAAACCTTAGTAACAGAATCTAAAATTATCAGATATAGGGTAGTAAAAGAAAAGAAAAAAACAATATTTCAAATCGTATTGGATCAAACACCTTTTTATGCTGAAAGTGGTGGTCAGGTTGGTGATACTGGATTTATTGAAGCCAATGGTGAAAAAATAAGTATCATAGATACGCAGAAGGAAAATGACCTGATCATCCAATATACTAAAAAACTTCCTTCAGATCTCAGTTCTACTTTTCATTGTGTAGTAAATGGGAAAAGGAGAAAACGCACTGAAAATAACCATAGTGCGACACACCTGCTGCAAAAAGCTTTGAGGATTGTACTTGGAGATCATGTGCAACAAAGAGGCTCCCTTGTAAATGAGAAGTCATTACGGTTTGATTTCTCACATTTCTCAAAGGTATCAGAAGAAGAGTTAGAAAAGGTCGAGCATATAGTCAATGTAAAAATTAGAGAAAATATTGCGCTGGATGAAAAACAAAACGTGCCAATCGACCAAGCGAAATCTATGGGAGCTACAGCACTTTTTGGAGAGAAATACGGTAAGCATGTTAGAGTAATTACTTTCGGAGCTGATTATTCTGTAGAGCTTTGTGGAGGCACTCATGTTCCAATGACTGGGCAAATAGGCTTCTTTAAAATTATATCTGAAAGTTCTGTGGCTGCAGGAGTCAGAAGAATTGAAGCAATAACTGCAGATGCATCAGAAGAGTTCATAAATAAAAATAATAAACTTTTGAATCAAGTAAAACATTTATTTAACAACCAAAAGGATTTATTAAAGGCAATCAAAACAACATTAAACGAAAGAATAAAACTTGCTAAACAAATTGAAATTAATCAGGCTGAGCAAGCAGGTATAATTAAAAATCAGCTTTTAACCAATGCCAATAAAAGTCATGGAATTACAATGATTATCGAGAAAGTGAAATTTCCATCAGCTGAAACGCTCAAAAAAATATCTTTTGAACTAAAAAATCAAATTGATAATTTAATAATGGTATTGGCTGCCGATATAAATGGAAAACCACAAATTGCCATTGTAATATCTGATTCTCTGATATCTAAGTATAATCTCAATGCGGGAAGTATGGTAAGGGAATTTGCAAAGGAGATAAAAGGAGGTGGAGGTGGACAGCCTTTTTTCGCCATAGCGGGAGGAAAAGATGTTAATGGTCTTTCTAATGTGATATCAAAAGCTCAAGATTTTGTAAAGGATATGGTAAAAGAGTAATTTTTTGTCAATACTTTTCAATTCAATTACTAAAGTACCCAATTGAAACTTCTATAAAACTCCATCATATTTTAGAAAACTAATATGGGACTTTGGTAGGTATATTGCTAATTCCAATTCTTCCACATTCACACATGTTAGCCAATATGAATTATTAGCAATAAATACTACTTTATGTTATTTTCAGGATACATATTTTTCCAAGTATAAATTGAATTTCAGTATATTATATTGACTAGTAATGGCGAAGAAAATGGATGAGGAAAAATTAGAAATGAGAATCAAGGAACTTGAGTCTCGGCTTTCAAGCGTGAAATATGAATTGGAAGAAGCCAATACTTTATTGGAAGAAGAACAGGAAATGCGTCAGTTTTACCAAATGGTTGCCGACTTTACATTTGGTTGGGAGATTTGGATAGAGCCTGATAATAAAATAAAATATTGCTCACCTTCATGCTACGACCTTACCGGATACACTTCTAATCAAGTTATTGAATCTGGTGGGATTTCCGATCTGTTAGTTTATGAAACAGATAAAGATAAATTTGATGAATTTGTAATATCTTCTCTTGATCAGCTTCTTGTAAACCAATCTCTTGAGTTTAGAATATTGACAAGACACAAACAATTGCGTTGGTGTTCAATGAATATACGGGCAGTGTACAACAAGGAGGGTAGATTTTTTGGAATACGCGCCTCTGTACATGACATTACTCATTTGAAGACTGCATTGGGACATATAAAAAATCTCTCAACCGGAAAAGAAATTGAACAACGTGCTAAACTTAGATTTAAATCTGAACTTGATTTAAAGGAAAGAGAGCTGGTTTCTTTTTTACTACAATTATCGCAGAAAAATGAAATGATTTCTTTAGTAAAAAAGCATCTTAAAAAAATCACCGAAAACAATTCTAAAAAGGAACATAATATAATACTCCCACTTTTACATACTCTCGGAGAAATACCTGAAACGCCGGTTGATTGGGATATGTTATTGGCACAGGTAGAAAAAATACATCCTGGTTTTTTTGATAGACTACAGGCCAAACACCCAATCCTCACAGCTAAAGAGAAAAAAATATGTGCCTATTTACGACTTAATTTATCGAGCAAGGAAATCTCAGGCTTGCAAAATATTGGAAATAAAAGCGTAGAAATTGCTAGGGTCAGACTAAGGAAAAAACTAAAACTTCCTAGGGAGATTAGGCTTTCCAATTACATTAAAGGCATCTAAATAGTTAAATTGTGTTAGGTTATATAGTTATATCTAAAATAAATAGATATGTTTTAACGTGCTGTAAAATGCTAATTATAAATGATTTAAAATTTATTGTTAAGTTATACCTATCGTTTGATACCATGTTGTAAGGTATTTAGCTCATTTGTTATTTTCCTTTTTATTTATATTTGAAACCTCATAAAGGAAATTATTAAAGACACCTAATACATGGAAAATAAATATTACCGACAACTTCAAGATGATGAAATTGGTCAGTTGGTTTATCAAGGATGTTCTTCTACCGACTGGAGTTTGATAAAAGTTTCAAACAATTTCATACCTGACAATATTGAAAACAGCAAATTCACTGGTCATATCAAGTTAAATAGTTTTAACAAAACTGTTAAGCTAGTAGGAGGAATTACTTTTAAAACCGGAATTTACAATGCATGGTTGCACAATTGTGAAGTGGGGAAAAATACCCTC
>CAYREN010000528.1:0-3396 GCA_964423255.1 uncultured Roseivirgaceae bacterium
GTTGAGCGCCCTGATGCGTGAGTGGATAAAAAAGAACATGAGTCGCTGATTGAGTGCTGATAAATGAATATTAAAATTGTTAATTGACTGATGTTATGCACTCGTAATATTGAAACAATAGCCAAATCTGAATTAAGGGCTAAATCACTCTATTAACACTTTTTACTGAAAACACCATCATTTCGTATATTTTTAGCTGGAATCCAGAAGTTTGCCCCCCCGGAAATGTTAAACAGCGGCTCCCTTTAATGATTATATCATTTCCCTTTTTTCAAATATTTTCCCAAACTTTTCTTTTATCTCTTGAGCATATGTTTTATACCCATATTGCCTTACCAAATTTGAACATAAAACGGCTAATTTAGCATCACTATTCACAATGTGTTGCTTTGCATCCTCGAAATATAAATACGTTTCGCTTTTCATATGAACCTTACCTTTTTCCAAGACATCCAGCACTTCCATATTCCATATGTAATAATCGTTTGGATCAAAACCAGCCCCCTTAAAATAAAGGCCACATATCATTTCCATTTTCCGAATATTCGCTCGGATTTTTCTTTTGTCTTCATCACATACACTTGGGTAATCGATGTGCCTGCTTGCAGCCTGACTACGCATATCATCCAGGATTTGAGAACATAAATCCGTGTATTCAATTGACAATTGGGATAATTTTTCTATCTTCTCAAGAAGATATTCCTGCCTGTTTCTACGCTGTACAAAAAATTGATTAAGCAGCAATACAAAAACAGCAATCAGTGCTGACAGTAGAATTGTAATTAATTTTACTTGGTCACTTTTTTCTGAAAATAATTCAATAAGCTACAATATATCCTCCTCCAGTAAGGGGACGGCACCCTTGCTGGTCCTCTTGCTTGTTCGCAGACTTTTTACGGCCCTTAATCAATATATTTTTCAGCCTCTTCTGCCACCCATAACATATCTTTTTTAGTTTTTACCAAAATAAAAGTAGTATCAGTGAAATAACTGGCACTTTTTGATTCATCTAAAAAGCTAACCAATAAATCTTCAACTTGATCATTATTAAAATCACCTCTTGCAAGAAGAGAAAATTTGTAATGCCATGTTGGGCGATCAATCACCATTCTGTTTTTATCACCTGATTGCTTATATTTCAGATCAAAAAAAGTATGTGTTTTTTCATCAAGTTTAGGCCTGATTGATGACCTGAATGAAGAAAGGTCAAAGTTATTATATATTATTTCTGCAAAATTCCCGTCGTAAAAGCTAACGGTTGCTGTTTTTCCTTTTTTGTAAATCAAAGAGGCAATGCAAGATTGGTAATATGAATAAGCCCGATAATTATCATCGGTCTCAATAAGTTCAAGCTTATTAATATGGGCAATTAACCCCCTACAGTTTTTAACAATAATTTCCTTGTCATTCTTAGTAAACTTCAGTTCCGGTAATACCTTATTATTTTTGGCTTTGTATTCAAACAAGACTGTCACAGGCGGATATTGATTTGGTAAATACATATATTCATATCTGCATCCTGACAGACAGACCAAAGCAATAAAAACAGGAAAAGTTTTCTTACCAACGTTTATTATTTTTTTCATTATCATTGATGATTCTCCAATTTAAAGAACCTTTTTCAACAAAACAGCTTCTTTTTTACGCCTTGTTGGGTGCCGGTCCTGAAAATTGTTGAGAATATCCACGGACTTTCCCCAATCCTGATTTGTTACTGCTGTCCAGAATTTAGGGGCTTCTGTAGAAAGATCTCCATATTGATAATAAACTGAAGCAATCACAGTCTGTGCTTCTTTCGGTAAGAATACGAATGTTTTTTGAGGCGGCTTAATGGCAGCATTGTATTTTCTGATCAATAAATTTGTGATAGAACTCTTTGCCCCTTTATCAATCATATCTGCCTCGATTTTATTGATTAAAAGTGGTGTTGTACGAATCAAATTCACAGCATCAGTTGATTTCATGCCAAGATAAGGTTTCAGCTTGTCGATCAATTTTGACGTAAAGCTTAGCCTTTTCAAATCTTGTTCATCTCTTGCTCCGAGATCAAAACCGGTTGCAATGGTCACCCCGCTTTTACTTTGATTCTCTGCGGGCACATATCCTTCGAGATGCTGACCACCTTCCAAAGCACTTATGAAGTCATAATCTATATTATTTGACATTAAAAATTCCGCCCCTTCAAGCGACCAAGGCTAACAATAATACAAACAACAGCATTCGACTTGTTATTTTCATTAATGAAAATCCTATGTTATACAGCATGAGTTTTGTCACACAATAAATTGTGTGTCTGGCTTGGAATGCAACTTACTACTAAAAAAGAAATTGGCTATCATTTTTTCAATTTATCCCTTATCCATGCAGGTTTTTTACGACAATCAAGAACAGCGTATATAAATGCTGTTTGTTCCTCTATAGAGTAATAAACGGCGAATGGAAATCGTTTTGACAACAAACGATGATATTTTTCAAAATGTATTGGGTGAATACCCGCATTGATAATCAGTGAATCAATGTCCGAAAAAAGGTATCCAGAAAATACGTACCTATATCCTCGGACTGTTTTTCATAGAACCAGTAACCATCGATTAAATCCTGGCTTGCCGAAGTCAGTATTTTATTTTCACGATATACCATTTCTTATTTTTCTTTTAGCCGTTTCCCAATCAATAAATTTATCTTCTCCTCGTTTTACACGCTTATTTCGTTCATTGAGTACTTTTTCATGCCATGGTGGAGATGATATACCATCGGCTTTTTTACATAAATCATCCCAAATAGATTCCATAGTTTGGAGTTTTTCTTCTACAGACATTGAATCCAAAGGTAAAGTAACTGCCATTGTTTTTTCCTCCTGTGTTTTTGCGAAAAAACGCTTGATATCCAGCTTAATCTGCAACACTCATTCGTCAGCAATACCACAAAACTGCTTATAAACTTTGGCTTCATCATTCAAAACATAATATTGGTTGTTTTTGACCTCTCAGCCAGTTTTATACACTGCTTTAGTATCGATCATCAAGTACAGAGGCCACCAGTAATTTTCTGGTCTCATTACCTGGCAACGTCACGAGACATTTTCCGGAGTAAATAAGGAGACGACACCCTTACTTACTCCTTGCTATTTTTGATTCCTGCTTTTAGTTGCAGTATCACCTGCCTGGGCAATGCGGATGCTTTCATGGGTTATATACTCAAAGAACAGAGGTTTTTCAGTCGACCCAGTGTTTGTTTGTATTCACACCTGTCATTTCATTACTTCCACAACTCGTAACGTATATAAAAAACCACAGAAAGTAATACCAGCAAAACCCTGAGAGGTCTAAAACAATCAATGTAACTACTCAGCCTGAAACTGATATACGTTATTGAAAAACGAATGGATTCTGATAT
>CAYREN010000529.1:0-3390 GCA_964423255.1 uncultured Roseivirgaceae bacterium
ACTACGGAAAAAGTCCAATTCCAGAAGATCAGGTTTTATTCAATATGTTAGCACCTGCGACACCTGAGCATCATATGACTTTAGGTGTTGGTTATGAGATCAATGAAACCTTTGTGGTTGATGGTAGCTTTGTTTATGCATTTAGTAATGCTATTAACGGTCCTACCGCATTTGGGCCGGGCGGTGCGACAGTCACCGGTTCAAATGCATCCATTAGTATGAAGCAGTTATCAATTGGTGGTGCACTTGGTATTCGATTTTAATATATAAAGGTAGCTGCTCTGTTAATAGCTATATCCACTTAATACCCCGCTAGCTTATTGCTGCGGGGTATTTTTTATTACCCAGGAAATTTTTTTGGTAATTTTACTGAAGAATAAACTGTGGAAGATGGTGCGGCTTTTTATTTCTGTGTGCGTGATACTAGGTTCCGCTGGGTTAGTTAAATATTGTTAAAAAATCAGTTACCCTTGTAGATACCGTGCATATTATATGCTGCGCTTGATGATTCCTTAATTAACAATACAGACATGAAACAGTGTGATTATTTAAATATCAGTCAGTATATTTTACACATTGCTTAATAGAATTAGATTCTTCATCTCTTACCGTTAGGTATCTCCTTGATATAATACATTTTAAATTATTTGGCATGGAATATGCTGTAATATTTCTGAAATAACCTATTATCAATTTATGTAAAGTTATTAATGAAAACAATTGGGGTTTTTAGTAATGGGGACAGACAATAATAAATATAATGGTCCTGAAAGACGAGCGACTGATCGTAGGGAGCTGAACGATCGTCGTAATGCTACACGATTTAGTGATGTTCTGGGACGACGCTCTGGTGTGGATCGGCGATTACCAATTCGATAAGAATTGGTGTGTATCTTAAGACGTGTGATTCTTAGAGATCGTTTCGGTATTACAGGTATTTATAACCGAGAAAAAATAGCGGTTGCGTTGCTATATGATTCTGAGGGAATGAAACATCTGTTAAGTCATGCTAAAACCAGTATATGAATTACACAGGTAAAACGCCGTCATCAGTGAAAAGAACTATCTCTTGTATATTTTCTGGTCTGGCTTAATCTATTTTATTTCAAACGTCTTACGTAACTTTTCCGAGTCTAAATTGCAATAAATTATCTCATAACTAGAAGCTACCAGACTACCATACTGTAAAGAGGTTGCCTGTTCCATGAGTGTCCCGCCCTGATGGAGTTTAATTAGTACTGGAGATAACCCCGCTTTATTTAAATCATTAAAAAGACTTGCTGTAAGGTCAATGCGATTCTGATATGTTTCCGGCGTGTCTCCTGAGCCTACTGAAAATATTAAATCGCATGAAGTATCAATAACGGGGTAGAGGTTACGTAGAAACTCACCAGTATCTGGAATCATTGCTGGTTCAACACGCAACATGGTAATCAGGTTTCGCTTAGTAATATTCATATCCGATAGATTCTGTAGTAGATCCATTGTTTCACCAACATATCCACTTACTGATTTTTCAGGGTCTTCCTCATATTGAGAATAAGTGCTTTGAAAACGAGGATCAAAATCGAAAAGAATAACATCAGCTGCTGGTTGATGTGAATAATCAAATTTTATTGTGCTGAAATTTCCCCCTTTACCTGATAATACTTTAGGTGAAGTATGTAGATAGTAAATATCTTTAATGCCTGCGGCTGCACCTAAACCTAGCTGATACATTTTAGATGATGGCCTTTTCACTAAACCTAATATTCTGAGAAGGTGAATCATTCGTACGGAATCTATAGCATTAATACGCTGTGTTAATTCTATTAATTTTTTATTTTCTGATTGTTTGGGTGATGATATATGCTTCAAGGCATAGTTGTGGACATCATCGCTGTTGAGCATATTTGCGACATATCGTTCGTCTTTAAAAAGTACGCAGCAAGCAGCTATGTGCGCTGCATGAAACTTATTACGCATAGAGTGATTTAAATCGCTTACAGATAGTATCCTTTTGCCATTGGTTGCATCAAGTATGGAGGGCATTGGATTTTTTAATTGTATTTTTTCTCGTAGAAATTTCTTATAATTCTTAAAGTAGGTGAGGATAGTCTGAAATTCAGCTGAAGTAGATGCACTAGCAAATTGATCAATTTCTGCCATAAAGCAGGAAATTAATTGGTCGCGGTTAAGTGCGGCATAATTAGTATCGTTTTCATGCATATTTTGTTAAAACTCGATGTATCTAAAGTTAAATGTATTTTAAACCAGTAAATATATTAATAGCCAATATTGGGAAGAATTCTTTTATTTTTTTACGTTAGGAAGCTGGATATAGATCACAGCTGATTGAAACAATGCCTATTTATTACGCATCTAGGTGTACTAATTTCGATTTAGTCTGACACATCGTTTGCAAAATAATTTAGCTCAAATTTAAACTAACAGCTACCCGTTAAAAAACGGGTAGCTGTCAATTCAAGTCAGAGCTACTATGTCCAGGTATGGATTTTACGGTGCGGCTGATTTTAGATGTGTTTCTTCTATGTTAACTTTTACTGGATTAATCTGTATTAGCATGCCGACCAGAGGATGGTCGATGTAGTGCAGTACTTTGCTGCGCATTCTGCGGTGATTATTTATTGGGTAGTTATTTTTTTTTAAGCTTGAGGCAGTCTCACTTAGAGGTGTGGCAGCTTCTGTTTCAGCACCAGCTGGCTCTGTGCTTGTGTCATCAGCTTTTCGTTGGTAATCTAGTTTACTGTAGATGTGTAAATAACGCGCAAGTACCAGTTTAAAGTTTCCGGTTAGTGTGTTTTTGGATGTGACGGTGTGCGTGTTGTCTAGTTCCTGAATATCGATTTCAAATGCTTTTTTCGCATCCAGTCCTGTTTGTCGCCAGCCACCATAAAACAATACATTGTATTCTTTTGAGGCGTTTATTCGCTTGTATTCTTTGTTAAGAATTTCTGGTTTGATATTTGTAAAAGGTGGCGGGGTATTTTCGTCAATCGCGTTAATTTCATCGATGCTTAGCGTGTCCAAATTTTCAGGCAGCTCAGTTACTTCTTCGGAGGCAGGGGCGTCTAAAACGGCGTGTTGAGGCCAGTCTTCGCTATTGATGTAATGCGCATGTGCATCTTCATAAATGATGATTTCGACATCGTATTCCAGTAGTTTTGGTGCCACGCCTTCTTCGGCGTGTGCGATGCTGATGGTTATCAGTAGTAGCAATATTGTTGATAATCGTTTCATTAAAAATTCTTCTCTATGCAGCTTCTGGCAGACATAATGTGTTGATTACATCGTGAATCTGTTTCGTTCGCTCGTCAATAATTTCGGTTGGTTTGAGTATACGCAGCGTTTGTTTACCATCGAAATGGTACAGCTTCGATTGCGTCTGGA
>CAYREN010000530.1:0-3373 GCA_964423255.1 uncultured Roseivirgaceae bacterium
TTTGCTATTCCTCGATATCCAATGATTTTTGACTCCACAATATGAAATTATAAAATAGATTTTTGAAAGGAAAAATTAATCCTATTAAATGATTCTAAGTACCTGATTTTTAGTCGGTGGATTTTAGATATTAATGTATCATATATATTATATGATTTAACAATGACTTTTTAAACCAATTAGTATATTGAGTGTCTAAATATTTAAATCAAAAACGACAATAATTTTATTGAATGAGGAAAAATTACTTTTTACTTATTTTCTTTTACTCAATTTCCACTTTCAATTTTTTGCTTTATGCGCAAAACTTGAGCACGGAAGGTAAAGACTTTTGGCTTGGTTTTATGGAAAATCATGAAACAAGCCAAATTGATCTTGAAATTTTTATCAGTGCGACAGATACAACTTCAGGTATTGTGGAAATGCCTTTCTACAACTGGACAAACTCTTTTGTCGCCTACCCTGGCATCACTGCAAAAGTAACTGTGCCCACCAGTTTTGCTATGAACCGAGGAAGCGGAAGTGTTACCAACAAGGGGATTCACATCACTTCTGAAAATAATGTGAGCGTTTATGCACTCAATAAAAGATCTTTTAGTTCTGATGCTACAGTTATACTGCCTTCGATCACCCTGGGAAAAGAATACATTGCCATGGCACATATGGAATCCAACGGTGGAGGCCCCTCATTATATGCTGAAATATTGATTGTCTCCATATCTGATCAAACGGAATTAAATATTATACCAAGCGAATTGACTACAGATGGCAATCCGGCAAATGTACCGTTTCAAATCACCCTCAATAAGGGTCAAACATATCAAATGCAATCAAATTACGATTTGACGGGAACAAAAATTGAAACGGTAAACGATGATGTTGGTGATTGTAAAAGTTTTGCAGTATTCGGAGGAAATGAATGGACTCGGGTGGGCGGTTGTGCCGGTGCACAGGACAATCTTTTCGAGCAGATGTTTCCTGTAAACACCTGGGGGAAAGAATTTATATCAATACCTTATAAAACAAGGATTGGTGGTGATTTAGTGAAAGTTTTAGCCGCTGAAGATTCCACCACATTTACCATAAATAATAGTCAGAGTTATACGCTGAATGCTGGACAATTTACGAACTTAACTATCAGCAGCATTGCATACATTAAGTCTGATAAACCAATTTCCATCGGTCAATTTAGCAGAAGCCAATCCTGCGATCGTGTGCAGGCCGATCCTTTCTTTATCATGCTGAGTCCAATCGAACAGCGCTTGAAAAAAGTTACATTTAATGCGCTGGAAATTACTGTTGTGGACAGATATTATTTGGATATGATTGTACCTGCAAGTGGAGTGGACAACACTTTTTTGGATGGGAACAATATTTCCGAATTGTTTGGTCCTGTCCCAGGCAATGAAGACTTTTATTTTGCCCAGATTGACATCGAATTCGGTAATCATACTATTGAGTCCAAAGACGGTTTTATTGCCAATGTCTATGGTTATGGCAACATCGAATCATTTGGTTATGCAACCGGAGTAAGTCTTCAAAATCTCAATTTAAAAATAGAATCTGGAGAGCCTGGATCTGACCTTACCATAAGAAAAGACAGTACATGTATTGGAGATCCCTTAGAATTTTCTGTAGAAGCGGATCCCAGTTTCGCCTTCTTTGATTGGAATTTTGGAGATGGAAAATTCGTATCAGGAAAAAAAGTACTTCACAGTTTTGACTATGAAGGTGTATTTCCAGTTACAGTTGCTGCCAATACTGCTCAAGGAGCATGCTCATCACAAGAAAAATCTACTAAATTTATTTATGTAGTAAAACCAGAAATTGATATTTATGGACCAAGATCCGTTTGTCCCAATGCCAACCAAATAGAATACAGATCTATTGGAGATTCGAGAAATACTTATGAGTGGTTTGCAGAAGGAGGCATCATTACATCAGACAGATTTGCAGATAAGGTATCTATAGATTGGGGAGCTACGAATAGCAGTGCATATTTAAAAATACTTCCTCGCAACTATATGGGATGCTATGGAGATACCTTACAGTTTAATGTGAAAATTAATGTTCAATTAGAACCATCTGCTCCATTTGGCAATGATTCACTTTGCTCTGATTTGGCTGCTGAAATTGATTACGAAGCTTACCTGGCTAATGGATCTATGTACGAATGGTATTCCGATCTTGGACAAATTACTCAAGGACAAGGTGAGCATATTAGCCAGGTCTCATGGAGTGCCCCAGGCATAGGTAAACTTTGGTTTGAAGAATCCTCATCCCTTGATGATATCTGCTCAGGTTGGTCAGATACCCTGATGGTATTTGTGGAAAAAGCGCCTGACGAAAATATTTCTATAATAGTGCCTGACAATATTTATTACAATGACGATTCGATTTCAATCAAGGTCATATCCGACCCTGCATATAATTTTTACAGTTGGAATTTTGGAGATGGACATGCGGTGGATAGTATTCCTCGAAATGACGACACCTTACATATTTACGCATGTAACAATATTTATCTTTTAAATGTAAGTGCCTATACCGGAACTGTTTGCCAAAATACCGGAGTAGGTACAAAATTAATTGAAATTAATGCCCCGGAATTAGAGATGCTATTTGTCAGCAATGACACTGCCAATAATATAGACTTAAATATCGACTGGAAATATCAAGGATCTGCTAATTATAAACAACACATTAGTTTGTTGAGAAGACAAACTTATCCTGAATCTGGTTCATGGGAATTATTACAAAAATTTCAACCTTCCAATACTAAATTTACTGACAAGCAAAGACCTGCTGATACTACCATTACTACCATATATGAATATAAAGTGGAAACAAATGAAAATTGTCTAAATAGCTCCATGTCCCTGGCACATAATAATATACTGCTCAGTGCCATAGAAATAGAGGCTGACTCCAGTACCCAAATCAATTGGAATAACTACATCAACTGGCAAAATGGTGTACAATATTATGAAGTTTGGCGAAAAGTTGATGATGAAAATTATTTGATGATTGGCCAATCAACAGAAATAGAAAAAATTTATCCTTACGAATATGATGGATTTGATTTCTGCTATAAAATTAGGGCAATTGAGAATGGTGGAAATAAAGCAACTTCTTGGTCAAATGAAACCTGCGTAGATTATGTACCGGCAATTCACACCTACAATTTTTTTACTCCCAACGAAGACCAGTATAATCAATATCTGACATTTGATAGAATTGAACTATTCCCTCAAAGCGAATTAACAATTTACAATCGCTATGGAAAAATTATTGAAAAATTTAGCCATTACCAGAATGATTGGGATGGGAGAAAAAATGGAAACTTAATCCCTTCAGATACCTATTTCTACCA
>CAYREN010000531.1:0-3366 GCA_964423255.1 uncultured Roseivirgaceae bacterium
ATTCCAAAGCGTCACGTACAATATCTTTACGAAGTATCTCTCTATTTTTTTTTGTTAATAATTTAGAATCATTTAGCAATTGATGTTGATAGTTCGAAGGTAAAATTACCGCAGCTGCAACAACTGGTCCTGCCAGGCAACCACGCCCTACTTCATCGCAGCCCGCTTCTGTTTTATTTTCTGAATAGCTTGATTTTAGCATACTGCAATTTAAACTGTTAATGATTTTTATATAAAATATTTTCCTAAATTTTCCATTCGTTCACTTCAATGAATAAAATTTGAGGTTAAATTATAATATTGCAAAATACTTTTACTATTAGGATATGAATTTCGACCCCAACAACAATCCCTGGAAATGTAAGGCTTCTAAAGAAATCTATGACAATCCCTGGATAAAAGTCATAGAAGACCAGGTGCTAAGACCAAACAAGTCTGAAGGGATCTATGGCAAAGTACATTTTAAAAATGTGGCTATTGGCATTATCCCTCTTGACGAAAAACTTAATACCTGGCTGGTTGGACAGTATAGATACACTTTAAACTCCTATTCTTGGGAAATTCCAATGGGTGGCGTGCCACTTTCTGAAAAGGTTATTGTCGGGGCAAAAAGAGAACTTAAAGAAGAAACAGGTTTGCTGGCAAATAAATGGACAAATATCCTTAAAATCCATACTTCAAATTCGGTTACTGATGAATATGGTTTTGTATATCTTGCAGAAGAACTCACGCAAGGCGAAATGGAATGGGATGAAACCGAAGAACTTCAAATAAAAAAAATGCCCTTCAATTCAGCTCTTGAAATGGTCTTAAATAACCAGATAACTGATGCATTGAGCATTGCTGGAATATTAAAGATATCCAGGATGCTTGGAGTATAGATATCCATTTGATAGCTAACTGTTTTTTGCCATATAAGATTGCAAAATTATAGAGGCACTTATTTTATCAACATTTGACTTTTCTCGTCTATCTTTCTTTTTCATGCCACCCAAAATCATGGCTTGCTTAGCAATTTTAGAAGTAAATCTTTCGTCTTCTGTAGAAATCGGAATACTGGGGAATTTGTCTTTTAATATTTCAATTATTTTTTTCACTGGCCCTGTGGCATGGGTATCGCTCAGGTCAAGATTAACCGGCAAGCCTATCACAATATGTTCAACCTCCTCCTTTTTCAAATAAGATTTTAGCCAGTTAATAAGATTACCAGAAGGGATAGTTTCCAAAGGAGTTGCAATAATTTTTAATTGGTCAGTGACAGCCAGCCCTGTTCTTTTAAGCCCGAAATCTATTGCAATTATTCTACCCATTTTTTTTCTAACAATTATATAAATGAAATCGGCATGCCTGCCTGTCGGCATAGACAGGGCCGGAGTAAATTAAAGACACACAAGGGCATGATTATAGGCCCAGGAAAATAGCAAACTTTAAAATTATAAACAGATGAAACAATTTATGATAAAATTCATTAATAATATTAACTCTGTCAATCAATAAAGTAGAAATATAGATGATTTTTAAATGTATGATAGTCATGTTCTAAATTGAAACCATCAAGACAATATTACTGAGTACTTTAGCTATATTTGCATTTTTAGTAACCTTATTTAGTATAAAATAGATTATTGTGGAGAAAATAAAAAATACGAAATTTCAGATAAGACTACCAATTATCCTTGCCATTGGATTAGCGGCAGGAATCTTAATTGGTGCTACATTTGCCGGGTCTGAAAAATCAACATCCGATTTCATGAAGAGTGTTATGAAATTTAGAGAGGTTATGAGTCTTCTGGACCGTTCTTATGTTGATAAAATAGATTCTGATGACATGGTCGAAACTGCTGTTTCAAAAATGTTGGAAAAACTTGACCCACACACAATCTATGTTTCTGCAAAAGACGTTGAACTATCAAATAGCGATTTGAAGAAAGAATTTGAAGGCGTTGGCATTGAGTTTAATATTTTCAGAGATACAATAGTCGTATTGGCTCCATTGTCGGGAGGTCCATCAGAGAGGGTCGGTTTGCTTGCCGGAGATAAAATTGTGACTGTCGATGAAGAAAATGTAGCGGGAATAGGCATTACAAATCGAGGTGTAATAGATAGATTAAGGGGAAAAAAAGGCACAAAAGTTATAGTTGGCATAAAAAGGCAACACAGCAAAGAGCTATTGGAATATACAATTGTTCGTGATAAAATTCCTCAATTTTCTGTTGATGCCGGGTACATGGTCAATGATGAGGTTGGTTATATAAAAGTAAACCGATTTGCAGAAACCACCTATGATGAGTTTAGGGAAAAACTGCAAATGCTGGTGGAAAAAGGTATGACAAAATTAATTATTGATCTGCAGGATAATCCTGGTGGATATATGGATCGTGCCGTAAATATATCTGATGAAGTAATTGCCGATAACGCAATGATAGTTAGTCAGGAAGGTAAAGAGCCTAGAGCCAACGCAGAATACAGAGCTTACAGAAACGGCCTTTTTGAAGAAGGTCCAGTTATTGTATTGATAAATGAAGGAAGTGCTTCAGGCTCTGAAATTGTGGCGGGAGCAATTCAAGATAATGACAGAGGACTAATCGTTGGAAGAAGATCATTCGGCAAAGGTCTTGTGCAATCTCTATTTAGATTAAGTGATGGATCTGAATTGAGATTGACTATATCCCGATATTACACGCCAAGTGGCAGGTCTATTCAAAAACCATATGATGATGGATTGATCGCTTACCATAGTGATTTTCGTGAAAGAGTTAAACATGGAGAATTATTCCATGCAGACAGTATAAAATTTAATGACTCGCTGAAATATCAAACTTCTAAGGGCCGTACAGTTTATGGAGGTGGTGGTATCATGCCAGATTATTTTATTCCACTTGATACCGGATGGAATTCGAAATATTATATTCAACTTAGAAATAACAATGTAATCAGAGAATTTGCATTGAGCTACTTTCAGAGAAATGAGAAGACTTTAAAAAATATGGAATTTGAAGATTTCTTAAAGAATTTTGAAATAGATGAAAAGATGGTAAAAGCTCTCAAGAAACTAGGAGAAAAATTTGATGTGAAATTTGATGAGAAAGGTTTTAAAAAATCTGAAATCACAATAAAAACCCTTGTAAAGGCGTCAATTGCAAGAAATGTCTGGGGACGAGAAAGCTATTATCCTATCATTAATAGTATAAATGAAATTTACCAGGAGGCTATTCTATTATTTGACGAGGCAGATGCTTTGGTTGAAGGATAATTTTAACTCAATATATTCTCAATAGGAATTCTATTCCATTATCCCTCATCTGTATATACCTATTATTGTTTCAGGTAGATGAAACAGAGGCTATAAAATTCTATTAAAAATTT
>CAYREN010000532.1:0-3355 GCA_964423255.1 uncultured Roseivirgaceae bacterium
GCAAGCTTCTGGTTTACCAACAATTAAAAGACAAATCGAACAGGAATGCGGCTACCGAGCTTGGAGTAAATCCTTTTTTTGTAAAAGATTATCAAACTGCGGCTCGGAATTATTCTTTCCAGAAACTTACCCGGATTATCGCCTATTTAAGGGAATACGACTTAAAATCAAAAGGTGTGGACAGTGTATCGGCCACACAGGGTGAATTATTGAAGGAATTATTGTTTAAAATTTTGCATTGATTAATGTCGGATATTAATGCCATAATATCTGAAAAACAAAAGCTCCACGTAAATAAAAAATTATAATTTTACGTCTTAATCTGAAAACGAAATCCATTTGATGAAAAACTGGAATTTGAAATTCATAATCTGTATCAATCGAACGGCACTCTTTCCTGCTTAACTTTCCTGACTTTATGCTGTTCACATAATTTCAAACACAAAATCAAATACATTCAACGCTTTATCAATAAAGCATAAATTAAACTTAAATAAAATGACATATATAATAAAAGGAGCAGGCCTTACTGTTGAAGATGTGGTAAATGTGGCCCGCCATAACCAAATAGTTGAGCTTGATGCAGATGCACTGAAAAGGATAATTAAGTGCCGGGCCATGCTCGAAAAAAAAAATTGATGCACATGAAACCATGTATGGTGTAAATACCGGAATTGGCGAATTTTCAGAAGTTGTATTGAACGATGACCAGGTAAAAGAATTCCAAAAATATCTTATTTATAACCACGCCGCCGGTATAGGCGATGCAATGCCTTTGGAATATGTGAGGGGTGCCATGCTTGGTAGGATAAATGTACATGCACACGGAAATTCGGGTATCCGTCCGGAAATAACACAAACTCTTGTAAACATGCTCAATAACGGGGTAACTCCTTTTGTTTGCCAAAAAGGTTCAGTTGGTGCCTCTGGCGACCTGGCTCCCATGTCTCAAATAGCTTTGCTGTTGATGGGCGAAGGAAAAGCTTATTATAAAGGCGAACTTTTGGAAGGAAAGGAAGCAATGGACAGGGCCGGAATAGAAATTCCTGGTTTACAGGCAAGGGATGCAGAAGGGACAAGAGATGGGTCCAACGTACTGACAGCAATGAGTGCCCTGTTTATCTACGATGCAAACCGCTGGTTGAAGCAGGCTGAAATTGGGGCTGCCATGTCACTCGAAGCTTTGAAGGCCAATATGAAACCTTATACAAAGAAATTGCACGAAGTAAGGGGGTTCAGTGGAGCAATCAGAAGTGCAGAAGCCATTAATAAAATGGTTGCAGGTGGCGACCTGAAGGAAGAGAGGGTTGACCATAAAGTACAGGATGCTTATTCAATGCGATCAACACCACAAGTAATTGGAGCAGCACATGATGCGCTGGCTTATGCCCGTTCACAGGTTGAAATTGAATTGAACGGCGTGGGCGACAATCCCATTTTCTTCCCCGATGAAGACCTTGCCCTGTCAGGAGCGAATTTTCAGGGAACACCGGTTTCGTTGCCCATGGACATGGCAGGAATAGCAATAACAATGATAAGTGTACTTTCGGAACGAAGGATGAACCGATTGAACAACCCTGCTTTGAGTGTTGGCCTTCCTGCTTTCCTCACTAAAGGGGCTGGAATGTTTTCAGGCTTGATGCTCAGCCAATACACAGCTGACATGCAAATTGTGGAGCAAAAAATCTTGTCAACACCTGCATCAATCCAATCAATACCTGCCGCTGCTGATCAGGAAGATTTCGTATCAATGGGAATGAATACCGCAATCAAGAATTTCCAGATCCTTGATAATGCGTATGGTATACTTGGAATTGAAATGATGGCCGCAGCACAGGCACTGGATTTCAGGGAGTACAAATTTGGAAAAGGGGTAACCAAAGCCAAAGAGGTAATCAGAAAATATGTCGATTTCCTTGATATTGACCGCCCGTTATACAGCGATCACAATGCAATGAAAGAACTTGTGAAATCAGGCGAGATACTGGAAGAAGTAGAGAAAGAGGTAGGAAACCTTGAGTAAAAGGGATCTATTAGTAGGCAATTTAATTTCATAAGAACAGGAAACTATAATTTTATAATTTGATCACAACAGAAGAAAATAATAAAAAACCGGCAAAACGTCCGGAGTTGCTAAAAATCCTTTGCATTCTCACATTCATTGGAAGTGGTTTGGCTATTTTTACTTTTTCTCTGACATTTCTTTTATACGATGAAATGATGGCGGTTATAGATGAATTAGATGGACAATACCCTGAGGTTAAAGAAGTTTTCGGAGGGGGAAAGCGCTTTTTCCTGACCGGTTTTATTTTGTATTCTATTTCTCTTGCAGGTGCCCGTCAAATGTGGAATATGCGTAAAATTGGGTTTCACCTTTATACAGTTGCTCAGATATTCATATTGGTGCTGCCAGTCATCATGATCAAATCATATCAGCTCCCACTACTTGGTGTGCTGGTGAGTATTGTATTCGTTTTAGGATATTATTCCAACTTAAAATACATGACTTGATACCATGTCCTTGGAAACTGAAAATAACATAGAAGAACAGGTCGTAATAAAAAGACCATTCATGCTTTCGCTTTTGTGTATTGTATTTTTCGTGCATTCAGCGATATTGGCATTTTTGTTTTTATTGGGCATTTTTTTCAACTCATGGCTCACAGAGGTAATTAACAATTACATTGAAGTAAAAAGATATTCAGGCTCCAGTATCTTCTTCTATACTGGTATTGGATTTTTACTTTATGCTGCTTCCTTTACCGGGACATGGTTCTTATGGCAGATGAAAAAAAAGGGATTGTTAGTATTATCGGTTTCTATTCTGTTTATTCTCCTGTTTACGTTTTTCATTGGAGCAGGATCTCTGGTAAATTCCATTATTTATATCGTACTGCTCTTGTTTCTTAGCCTTTTTTATAGAAAATTAAATTAAATTAAATCAGTATTATTTTGAAAAATGCGACAAATATTGCTTTTTTTAAAAATATATCACTGATACCAAGGCTTTCAATGCAAATTAGATACTTCTATAAATAAGAGCTTAAAATTTTGATTCATCAGTGTTTACGGCGCCCTGTATTAAGTTATTAATAACGTTTTGTTAATTTTTCTTAAAGTTTTTTACTATTTATGCACAACTTATCTTTATTTTGCAACGCTAATTCAAATAATTTAGATTAATTTTGAATTTGAATACGGCACATTTTTTTTTGCTCATTGAAATAATGAATAAAATTCAATTTAATATATTATCAAATTTCTTTTATATTTACTAACTAAAATTTTATGTTATGAGAAAATTTACCCTATTTCTTGCATTCGTACTCTTTTTGGGGATGCAGGCATTACAAGC
>CAYREN010000533.1:0-3347 GCA_964423255.1 uncultured Roseivirgaceae bacterium
TAAATCTATTATTCATATTATCCAAAATGCTTATTTCATTGCAGATCAGATAAAAATATTTAATATTCGCATATCAAAATGTGAATTGTGATAGTGTGAAATACTTCAATTGCATTTTACAATTATAAAATCCTATTAACTATGAACAGACGAGATGCACTAAAAAAAACTGCAGGCATCATGGGTATGACCATTACTGCATCAGCCGGCATAGGCTTACTAAAAGGATGCACACCTTCGGGTGATCCAAATTGGCAGCCCGGATTTCTTGAAGCTGATCAAATAAAAATGATTTCCTCCATTGCTGAATCAATACTTCCAAAATCAGACACACCGGGTGCTATTGATTTGCATGTGCCTGAGTTTATCGACCTGATGTTGCATGATAATTATAACCCCGATGATCAAAAAACATTTCAGGAAGGGTTAGCATCATTTAAGCAAAATGCATTATCAAAATTCTCCAATACTTTCGAAGATTGTGAACAGGAAGAAAAAATTAAGCTTCTGAAGGAAGAGGAAACTAAATCGCTTGAATATTTTAATAAATCATATAAAAAGACATTTTATCTTATTTTAAAGGAACTAACAATATTAGGTTATTATACTTCTGAGTATGTAATGACCAATATGCTTGATTATCATCCTGTTCCGGGAAGGTATGACGGTTGTATTCCCATTACAGAAAATAACAAACTCTACGTAGATAATAACGTATAATCTCAATTTTATAAAATGGCAAAAGTTAATGAATTTGATGCGATTGTAGTAGGCTCTGGCATTTCGGGTGGGTGGGCTGCAAAAGAACTTTGTGAAAAAGGACTTAAAACACTGGTATTGGAGAGAGGAAGGAAACTAGATCATATTACAGATTATACAAATACCAATACACCTCCCTGGGAACTTAAGCATAGAGGCAAAGTTACTCAAGAAGATGAACGCATATATCCAGTCCAGTCAAAGGTATATGCCTTCAGCGAAGCTACCAAACACCTTTGGATCAAGGACAATGAAAATCCATTTACTGTACCCGAAGGCCAGACATTTAGTTGGCTGAGAGGAGATCATGTTGGCGGCAGGTCGCTCATGTGGGGGCGCCAAGTCTATCGTTGGAGTGATTTGGATTTTGAAGCTAATGCTAAAGATGGGCATGGAGTCGATTGGCCAATTCGCTACAAAGACATTTCTCCATGGTACGATTATGTAGAAAAATTTATTGGTGTGAGTGGCCAAAAAGAAGGAATACCTCAATTACCGGATGGTCAGTTCCTTCCTCCTTTTGAGATGAATTGTGTAGAAAAACATGTGAAAAAATCAATGGAAGCAACATGGGCAGATCGTAAATTAACCATTGGTAGAGTTGCTAATATAACCACAAATCACAATGGTAGAGTAAAATGCCAAAAGCGCAACTTGTGTTATCGAGGTTGCCCCTATGGCGCATATTTTAGTACACAAAGTAGTACACTTCCTGCGGCAGTAGCTACAGGCAATTTAACACTTCAGCCAAACTCTATGGTTGAATCAGTAATTTATGATAAAGAAAATAACAGAGCATCCGGTGTGCGAGTTATTGATGCCCTCACTTTGGAAGTAACAGAATATAAAGCAAAAGTAATTTTCCTCTGTGCCAGCACACTGGGGACTACACAAGTATTGCTTAATTCAACCAATGATCAATTTTCTAATGGTCTGGCAAATAGTAGCGGACAAGTAGGTAAAAACTTGATGGATCACCACTATCAGTTGGGTGCGTACGGCCATTTTGAAGAATTTGAAAGCCAATATTATTTTGGTGGCCGGCCTAATGGGATTTATATTCCACGATTTAGAAACGTACATGATAAACATCCGGATTTTTTACGTGGATATGGATATCAGGGTGGTGCAAGAAGAGCCGGGTGGCAAAGTGGGACAACAAAAGAAGGGTTTGGTAAGGATTTCAAAAATTCACTAACCAAACCTGGACCTTGGGCATTTGGAATAGGAGGATGGGGAGAAACCCTACCTGACGAAAGAAACAAAGTCACTCTCAATAAAGAAAAGCTGGATAAATTTGGTCTCCCTGCATTGCATATTGATGCAAAATTCAGAGAGAATGAGCATAACATGCGAAAAGACATCAAGTCAAGTGCCGCGGAAATCATTGAAAATGCCGGAGGAAAAAATGTTGTGGAATATGAAGATGAAGGTATACCAGGATTCTGTATTCACGAAATGGGTACTGCCCGAATGGGTCGTGATCCAAAAACATCGGTCCTAAACAAATGGAATCAAAGTCACGATATCAATAATTTATTTATAACTGATGGATCTTTCATGACTTCATCTGCTTGCCAAAACCCATCGATCACATATATGGCCATGACGGCCAGGGCAGTGGATTATTGTGTGAAAGAAATGAAAAAGGGAAATATAAAGTAGAGAGATAAAAATTATATCTATAATAAATTATCTTACCTATTCATTGGAGTAATAACATAGAATATCTACATTTTTGAATTGCAATCGCACTATTTTCTTTTCTTTTGTCAATAAATTGATAAAACATATTTCAAAAATAAAATACATAATTGGGTTACAATTAAACCTTTGTGGCATAAATATTGTATATACTAACAGATGCTATTTTTAATTGCTAAAGAAAAAATTTGTAAGTATATTTAGATTAATCCATAGCAAAGTATAACAAATAATCCATGAAACAGGCCATGCCTGAGATTATTATAGATGCTTCTAAAAGTTGCATGTTAATAATTTACAATTGGTTTTGTTTCAGTAAAATTTAATTCAATGAAATATGTAAAAACACTACTTATAATTTCTTCCTTTTTTATTATCAGTATTTCCGAAGCTCAAATATTGCGATCAAAAATTGCAAAGATTGGATATTCATCCAGTTTTATGCCTTTTCAGGAAGATGGTCACTATTCACTTCATTTTGATCTGGAGAATTCCACAAGAAGCAATTTTGTGACAAATGAATTTGGTGCAGGATTTATGAGGAATGGTACTGATCTTTATTATATGAAGTTTGATTATAAATTTTATCCAATCTCAGCTATTCTTAAAAATTTCAGATATCAAGGACTTTATGTAAGCTTGGGCCCAGGAGTGTACTATGAAGATTTAGATAAAATGGAGAACAGATACGGTTTAGGACTTTTTACAACAGCGGGAATTCAGTTTCTACTCAACAACAGATTATCACTTGCTTTCGAAGTGGAAATGAATTTTATAAGCAATCTCAGTGGGCAATCTGAATACGCTTCAAGTTTTGATGGCAATAGTTATTTCAGCAATTCCATTAAAGTTGGTTATGTTTTCAATAAAAAATCTAAAACACC
>CAYREN010000534.1:0-3346 GCA_964423255.1 uncultured Roseivirgaceae bacterium
ATATAAAATTTTGTGCCTTTTTCAGATGTGGCATTTGCAGAGATATTGATAACTTTTTCCTTCCCAAAAATCCTTAGATCTCCTGAGGCATAAGCTGTTCCATAATAAAGGCTATTATTTTTTTGAGTTGTATTAAGCACCAAAAAGTTCTTCAAATCTCCACGGAAGTCAAATTCAAGTTCCTTAAATCCGCTATGGGTAATTCTTCCATTAATACTTCCTTCGTTATTCTTTTTGTCAAAGAGTTTAAAATTTTTAAAGTCAATATAATTATTGTTAAAAATGACTTCTCCGTTTAATTTATAGTGCGTATTGAGATAATCCAAGGTAAACTCTCCGTTGCTTGTATTTCCTGTCCCTTTGATAATGGGTTGTGACAGTGCTCCTGTTATTAATACATTCCCGTTTAATTTTCCATTTACATTTGAAATATATTCATCAAAAAATGGTTCTATCAAATTCATGTTGGTATTAGTGAATGTGGCATTTAGACTGAGTTGCTCTTTTTTATTAGAAGGGTTAAAATATCCATTGATTTTCATGGTTTGTTTTTCTCCTCTGAATACGTTTAAATCCAGATCAAAGAGATTTCTTGTATTGTCAAAATCAGAAGAAGCAATGATGTTACCTACCAAGAATTCATTTACTGAGAAATCTGATATTTTTATTTTACTGTTAATTTCTTTTTGGTTAAAATAGTTTTTCATGGCAACCAATCCACTGAATTCACCATCAATCCTTTTAGTAAGTATTGGATTGAGGTTTTTCATATCAAAATTTAATACTGTGATAAAAAGGTTTTCTGAAGGGTCCTCAGAAAGCTTTCCATTAAATTGAATCTTTTGATTACCATGATTTATACTCAAATTTTTAATGGTATAATCTTTAGATCGAATTGTCATGAGGTTATCACGACTGATCTTCCATAGTTTATCAATGAAATTTATCTCAGAGTCATTTAAACTTATATTGGTAACATCTGGTAAAAATTGAATTAGACCGGCTGTTTTTACATAATTGGATGAGTTTGACTGGTCAATGTTTATTGCAAAATCAATTTCATTTCCATCCCAATCAATATTACAATTAAGGTTTTCACTGCTCTTTTTGTCATTTATTTTTTGTGACTCAGATTCTATCTGATATTTGGCGTAAACGAGGGTGGTGTCACTGTTCTTTTGGGTTTTAAATTTAATTTTATTTTTTTCAAACGTATAGCCATCTATCGTAAGCGTATCCACATTGCTGCTCAACTCTACTAATTTTGTTTTTCCTCCAGTAAACCCACCTATCACTCTGGTGTTTTCCGATATGAAAAAATTTGGAACAAAAAGATTAACTATGGGATTGATCTCTTTAAGATTAATGTCATAATCCAAATAGTAATATTCACTATTTCCTTTCTTTTGTTTAGCGTAATAGGCACTTATTTCCTTACTATCGTTCCTGAATATCAATTTATATTCGTCGTAAACATTTATTAAATCTCTGAAAAATGACGAATAGTTAAAATCTCCAAAAATATTTAAATCAACATTTGGACTTCTTACGGTCAGAGTTCGACTAAGCGAATCCTTTTGAGATAGCACACTTAATCTGTCTATAAAAATCTCTTTTTCATCATACTTGAAATGAGTGCTATCAAGAAAAATATCTCCCAAAATTTCATCGAGACTTAACCCTTTCATATCCAATTTTAATGTAGAGCTGAGAAATGCCGGCTTCTTAGTTATCTTCAGTGTGTCCAGGTTTGCTTTGCCAAGCTTTGCCTCGATTTGAATAATCTCCTTATCAATGTTCAGATCAATACTTGCTTTTCCATTAAATTGAAGGTTAGGGTCATTTATTATTAGGTTTCCACTAAAAAATTGTTCTGCCAATAATGCATCTGTCTTAATATGTTGGTAATCATATCCATTTATTCCTACCCTTGATATGGAAGATAATAGATCGAACCTGGCATTTTCTTTGGTAAAACCGCTACCATTGATGCTCCCATCCATATCCAAATATTGATAGGCCGCAGTATCGCTAAGTAATATACCCAGGTTGAAATTTTTTGTAGCTAATCTACCGGAGTAGGTAGATTTCTCATTATTATTTTTCCCGATTTTGAGATTTATATCTGTATCTATTTCACCAATATGTGTTTTGAAACTTGCATTGCTAACGAAGTCACCTGGAAACCCGGAGAATCTTCCATTAAATTTTACAACGCCAAATTTCTTCATATTCTCAAAAGAATTTTCACTTATATATTGCGTGAGATCGTCAATATGAAAAACTGCGGTATTGATTTTAGCATTGATGAATGACTCTTCAAAATTTGGTAATCCATAAATCCCAAAGTACCCCTTTATTTCACTATTTCTTCCAAAGTTTATAGTTAGATTTTTAACATTAAATCTATTCACCGGACCTTCTATATATCCTTTTAATTTATAGTATTCATCATATTTTTTGAGTGCCGGAGCAAAGTGGCCTAAATCCTTAGAGTAGATAATCGACTCCTTGACATTGGCGGTGATCTTCACACTATCAACAAATTCTTTTACAGACGAAGGTTGTTTATAATCAAAAACCATGGATTGTCTGACGGAGGAATTTCCAAATTTGATGTTCATATTTTGAAACACCATGGATTGTTTGGTGTAGAGAAATTTTGTTTCTAATTTTTTCACGTCCAGACCTGTTGCCGAATCGATACATTGTAAATTGTTTGAAGTAAATGCAATTTTTCCAGGCTCGATGATAAAATTCCTAAGGTTGGCCTCAATATTAATAAGTGTAAAATGATACTGATCAAATCGGTGCGTGATATGTTCTTTGTCATCCCTGTAAATCTTAAATTTGCCATCGGTTAATATTACTTTATCAGTGTTAAAAATTTTGGAACCTTTTTTAGATTTTTTCTTGATCAGTTTATTTTTTATCTCATCAATAAAAAAATTTAAATTAAACTGCCCATCAGGTGCGTTTTTCAACATAGCCACTTCAGCGCCTTGCAAAATAATTTTATCAAGATTGACGCTCTTTTGAGTTATTAATGAACCAAGTTTAAAATCAAGAATGATCCTGTCTGCTTTGATCATTTTTTTATTCTTGGTATCGTAAACCAACAATCCCTTGATCAAAACGGTGTCAAACCATCGAATATTTATATACTCAATGTCAAGGTTATGCCCAATTTTAAGAAATGCTGCATCTGATAATTTATTTATAATTTTTGTCTGGATAGCTGGAATGCTAATAATAATAGAGGTAGAGATCAATAATAGAAGGTTGAACAAGGCTATTTTAATGGCTATGCTCAGTAGTCGTTTTTTTATAACTTGCGCCCTTGAAT
>CAYREN010000535.1:0-3343 GCA_964423255.1 uncultured Roseivirgaceae bacterium
ATTTGTATTAAATAATTATTTCAATCATGAATAAACTTAATCGCAGTATCGTGAACGTTGTGTTACTCCTTTCATTAATTTTATTAGTCATAATACTCCAAGCATGTAATCCAAAACCTATGGAAAAAGAAATCATTGTACCTCAGGTGCTTGCCAGAGTGAGTGCGCATGAATTTCATCCTCTCAACGAAGACAACTCTCTAACAATTGATCGTAATTTAAAGACCACCGGTCTTGCGGATTTAAATAATGACGATTGGCGCATTCGTCTGCTTGCAGTGAGAGATTTGGTGAGAGCCGGTCTGGAAAATTTAGATATGATAAAAGCAGGACTGAAAGATGAATCAATGCATGTTCGCCAGGTGAGCGCTATGGCTGTTGGAATTCTTAAAGCACAATCTGCTGTTGAAGATCTTGAACAAATCGTTCGTGAAGATGATATTACCATGGTACGCTCACAGGCTATTACTGCTCTCGGACAAATTGAATCTGAGAGATCATTGGTCTTACTCCACGAGATATTGGCCGAAGACAAATCTCGTGATATCCGGCACCAGTGTGAGCTGGCAATAGATCAGATTGAAAAGAAAAAGGGAACCACGGAAAAACTGTTATCTGCCTTTTTATCTCTGGACGAATCAAATTTTGAATCAGTTAAGGAGGGATCCATGGCGCCAGATTTTGTTTTGGAAGATACAGATGGTAAAGAATGGCAATTGCAAAAGTTTAAGAATAAAAAGTGGGTAGTGCTGATTTGGGTTTTTGCCGATTGGTGTCCTGTCTGTCATGGGGAATTTCAAGATTTAATGAAGATGCAGGATGAGTTTGAAAAAGAAGATGTGCAGGTATTTACTTTGGAAACGCACGATACATACCGGGGAAGGGTGATGGTAGGAAAAGAGCTTGATCCGACTTATTGGTTTTCGGAAGATTCATTTCAGAAGGCTTATACGGAGCAAATTCATTGGCCACATTTATTGGATCGTGCCGGGGCAATAGCTGCTATGTACGGCGCAGACCCCATGACTTTTGCTGTTCATGCAGAGTACATTAACAGGCCAACCACTGTAATTATTGATAAAAATGGTGTTGTACGTTTTTCTTATAAAGGAACTTTTTGGGGCGATCGACCTACAATAGAGGAGACATTGGAGATGATAGAAACAGGAGATTTCTCTTTCGCACATCCAAAACGATTGAAGGTTGGGGAGTAAGATGGTGACTGGAGAAATGTAATCATCTGAATGAGTAGCACTACTGATAATAATAGCAAAAATTTGAAAAGATGTGACTCAGTAGCTATAAATAGTCATAATTATGAATGATTATTTATTTTCGCATATAGTCATCATTTACATGGAATACTCAACCATATGAAATACACATTAATGTTCGCTGGCCTATTGATCTCTGGATTAGTTTTTGGTCAAAATTCTGTTAAAAGTCTTGATAAAGAATTTCGCAATATTAACCACCCAAAAGAAAAGGTAATAGTTGATAAATTGCCAGCAAAACATAACCTATGGATTTTCTTTCTTGCCGGTCAATCCAACATGGCAGGGAGAGGATTTGTGGAACCTCAGGATACTCTACCCAATTCAAGAATAATTACCATTACCAAAGACAGACAATGGATCGTAGCAAAAGAACCACTACATTTTAATGAGCCATTGATGGCAGGTCTGGATTGTGGACTTTCATTTGGTAAAGAAATGATAAATCATATTCCTGATTCAGTCACGATTGGGTTGATCCCTTGTGCTGTTGGAGGCAGCTCGATTCAGCAATGGCTCGGTGATTCGCTATTCAGAAATGTACGCTTGCTAAGTAATTTCAAAGACAAGATTGACGTTGCAAAACAATATGGTATTGTAAAAGGTATTCTTTGGCATCAGGGTGAAAGTGATGCAAAACCCGAATCGATTCCAAGATATAAAGGGCAATTAGAAAATTTAATTAAAGAATTCAGGGGCATCGCCGGAGTGAACGATTTACCTTTTTTAATTGGAGAACTGGGTAATTTTAGAACGCCTGAGTATCAGCATAAAAAAGATTCAATTAACAGTATTATCCATTCTGTAGCAAAGTTGGATAAAGACACATTTGTAATTGGAACTGATGATCTGGGACACAAGGGAGATAGTGTACATTTCAACTCACAAGGTTTGCGCAGTATGGGTTGGCGATTTGCCAGAATGTATTCCGGATATTATGTTAACGGTAGATACAATTATCGAAGTAAAAGGAAAGGAAAAATATGTGTTATTGAAAAACATCTTCTTGTTCCTTCTCCAAACCCATATACTTCAACCACAGATAGAATCGAATACATAGGGCAGGGGCTAAAACAACAAGAGTTTAGGTCAAATATTTCCTCAAGTGACTGGACGGATACACATCGTAAGCGATATTCTTCTGACAATGGCCAGACATGGGGACCCTGGCAGGTTATTTTTGATGAAGCCCCTGAAAAAGATGGATTTGTAAAGTCTGGAGGGATCTCACAAGATGGAAATGGACCATTTGATCCCAAATCTGGAAGGCTAATCAAACAAGTATTTCAAAGGATTTTCCAAGGAAATCCTGAAGAGGCCTTGAGTGTAGTATGGTCTGGTGACCGCAGATTTTCTGATCATGGATTTTATCAACTATCCGCAGATAGTGGAAAAAGTTGGGATGAGGGACATCTGCTAAAATACGAAGATGGTCCTGAGTTTGACGAGGATAGCTGGGGAAATCCTGACTATTTTCGCACCAATGAAATGTACATAGGTGGCATTTGTGTTTCTTCAAAAGGTAACGTCGTAATTGCAGCTACCATACCGGTTCTTTTTCGGGACGAAGAAGATGAAAAGGTGCCAGTAATATTTCCAAACACCTATCGTGAGGGATGCGTTGGCGGTGCTATGTGTTTTGTAGGAAAATGGGATTCAAAAATTAAAGACTATAATTGGCGTACCTCCAACAAAATTTTCCTTCCAAGAAAGGTTTCGACAAGAGGCTTGGTAGAGATAGACGTTAGTGAACTAAAGGATGGAAGGTTGCTGCTCATCATGCGAGGTTCCAATTATGGATTGGATTCATTGGAATGCCCTGGTCGAAAGTGGATCAGTGTCAGCAACGATGGAGGACTGACATGGAGCGAAATCACCGATCTACGATATGATACAGGCGAGCAATTTTACTCACCAGCTACATTTGCAAGAACTATTCGATCTGCTGCCACTGGGAAACTGTATTGTTTTTTAAATATAAGTTCAGATCCTCCTGTAGGCAATGGCCCAAGATATCCTCTTATGGTTGCAGAAATAGATGAAGATAAAATATCTTTAATAAAAGAAAC
>CAYREN010000536.1:0-3329 GCA_964423255.1 uncultured Roseivirgaceae bacterium
ATTGCATTATCTGAAAGTATCATTTTTGAAATATTTATGGCTTCCGTTTCTGTGATATATCCGGTCTTTACTTTTTCAACGAGAACCTTAGAAACAATTTTTCTTGCTATCAATGAATGCCCAAAAGCATTTTCTACATTATGATAATCTGCTCCAAAGGCCATAATTTTATTTGCCGGAATAATTTCAAGCCATTCGTGAAGAAAGCGCTCACTAAACGATGGCGAAATGATATAAAGCCAACTCATATCAAGGTAGACGTTCCTGAAATTTTTCGCTAACGATCCAGCAACTCCTCCATATGGATATCCTCCATGAAAAATAACAAAATTGACATCCCTGTATTCTAAAAATAAATTCGACAAAAGTGATGGATTTGAGTTTGAGATGATGTTTCCATCTCCTGCTTGTAATCCAGTATGAATTTGTATTGGAAGATCGAATTTCCAAGCCAATTTAATAATTTGGTGCATTATAAAATCTTGAAATGCTTTAACTTCTTCAAATTGATATATCTTATCTAAAGGACTTTCCATAATCATTTTGAATATTTTTTCTGCTTTTTCTCTTGGTTCGTTTTCATAATTAATTGGCCTGTGGTATGCCAAGGCAGTTTTAATCCCTATGATGTTTCTGTCCAAAGCTTGTCTGAAAGACTCATTCAGTATGGAGCAATATGAATTGATATCATGCAAATCAATTTGAAAATCCTTGCCGATTGCAAGCAGATCTTCTTTGGAATTTATCCTTACGAACCGATCAAATTTTTCTACATGAACGAACATTTCATCTTTCATTCGGATTTTACCGACATCCATAATTGCGTACTTAACTTTGGCTCTTTCTTTAAGTACATAATTATACCAATCTGAATCCTTATAGGAATTTTTTATCCGTTCCGACAATTCCAGGACTGTATCATCGGTCAAATCTTTAATCCCATACAATTCATTGATTGTCAACAATACGACTCGTCCATAGGCGGTATTTTTAGATGCTTCCCAATAAGGTTTAATAATTTCCCATTTTTCCATTATGGAATACTTCTCAGTCAATAGGTCTGCAAATTGAGGTTTGCTCATTCCTGCAGATTTAATGTCATCGTCTGCATAGTGGTGTAACAAAAGCATGAAATCAAGAGTTGCATTATCTGTCAAATTTTCCTGAGTATTAAAATGATCGTGAGTGCTAACAATTTCCAGATCATTTATGTATGCTTGAATGCGCTCTTCAAATCCCTCATCAGGCAGAGGTCTGAATTGGATTTGGGCTTGAGTTGTATTAATATTGATGACAGTAGCCAATATTAGAAAATTGTATTTCATTGGTTTGCTGGATTTATTTCCTTTTTAATTCTATCTTCAATTTCCATAACTTTTTGAATTAATCCATCGGCGATTTCCCGCTGAATTTTATCAAACGAAATCTTGAATTGGCGAACATCAGGAGTTGGATAGATGCCTTGTTTCCATAATAGCCTTTTGAAGAAAAGAATAGAAATATCCAGGTGCTGATTGGAAAATGCCAGTACCGGTAATATTTCATTAAAAAGAGCAATCGCCTCACCTACATTTCCTTCCTGGTAATCTCTGAATATTTTTGTATAAATCCAGTGCATTCCGGTGGGCATAAAAGCGTGAACTCCCCGTTGCAAACCTTCCGGCATTTGTGAGACTGCCCAGCCTCCGCTCACATTAAGTGTACCTTTTGAAAGAAGAAGCATATTTGAGTATTTGGTCCCAGCCGGATTGACCTCCACTTTCAGGCACTGGAATGAAGGAACGGCCTCAAAAAGCTCCATGATCAACCGGTCTGGTAATCCATATCCGGAAGCATCCCAATCCTGGAGCATAATCACTTCCGGGCCACATTCGGCAAGATGATAAAAATCTTGCTTGAATTGTTTTTCATTTACAAATGGCAATTGAAAGAGCACATGCTTGCACCCTAAATCTAAATATGATTTTAAGATTTTTGTTGATTCGTCGAGGGAAGCGCTCGCGGTTCCGGCAATTACCGGGACTTTTCCTTCGGCAGCCTGTAGCACACAATTGACCATGCCAAGCCGTTCTTCAAAAGATAATTTTTGAACTTCCGATGCCATTGCCGGCACGAGGAACCCTGCCACACCCGCTTGCATAGCATCAATGATATTCTTCTTCAGGGCATGAAAATCAATGCTCCCCAATGTGGTGAAAGGGGTGTTTAAAACCGTTACAATTCCATGAAGTGGGAACAGCTTTTTCATTAATAACTTACTGTTTCGCCACCTTTAAAGTCCAATCTTCAAAATCTACCCAGTAGGGGATTTGGTCGGGTGAGCCGGCAGCCAGTCCTAAATCAATGGCTTCTGCGAGTCCGGGAATATCAACAGATCGCTTTTCATTGATCCAATTTTCTCCATCTAGGCTTATGTAACCGACAAAGTAATTGCCGTGTCGTTCCAGCTTTAGCCAATATGGAAATGCGACATCTTCAGGCAAATTCTGGCTACTCGCCTTATGCATACAGCCATTAGCAAATTCATCATAATTGATTCCTGCACGTCCCGGGGTGCCAAACATAAGAAACGATCCTTTGCTTCCTGGCTTGGTGTCAAAACTCTGGCTGATGTCATTTCTTGCAAAAAGACCGGCCCGGAACCATTCGTGGGTGCGGTCTCCAAACTGCTTGATCTTGACAGTGGCCACGAAATCTCCTTTAATTTTTTTTAGAAAAACAGATGCGTAAGAATCTTCTGCATGGTAAAAGTCTGAGCCTCCTGCTTTGATCCTGTAGGTGTTTCGCACCTTATCTGCATTGATTTCATAGGGTTTCGCTTTTGCCGAGCAATATTCCGACAGATCAATTTTGGCAAAATTGATAAGTGTAAAATCCTGCACGGTCAGTTCCGCCTCATTGCTATTCCCAATTCTTATTTGATGTACACCAATTTCAGGAGAAACCAAAAATTCTATCGGCATAGACTCTCCGGGATTCAATTCATATTTAATGCCTGCCTGCCCCGCCTCAGCAGACGGGCGGCGACGTATGGATTTTTCATGCTTATTGTCAATAAAAAGATCGGCTTGTACACCTTGCTTACTGTCCTTCAAATTTCTCGCTATCGCCCGTACAAGGACTTTTTCTCCTTTCAACACCTGATAATTCGATAATTTCAGATGCTCAAATACTATGGCAGGTTTTGAGCCCTTTACTTTTATTTCTTTATAATCGGTACTTCCTATCGCCAGTTGGTGCGATCCCTCATCATACAACCTCAGGTTGAAGCTGACCTGAACAGAATTGCCATGAATTACCGGCACATCCCTGACCTCAAAAACTTTCCC
>CAYREN010000537.1:0-3328 GCA_964423255.1 uncultured Roseivirgaceae bacterium
CAAGCCTTATTTAAATTAGTTGTCAACTTTTTTGATAGGGGTCTGAATATTTACCGCCATTGTGTTAATGGCAAAGTATTTTGATACTTGTGATATTTTTGAGGAACCGAAATGATATTACCAACTAAACATATTAACTTTTCTCAATCGCTACTTGGCTTAGGTGCATACATCCTTTCTCAGCTAAACACTCCCAAAACAATAGATGAGTTATGGGAAGACTACCTAGTTGATTATAAGAATAAAGTTTACCTCGCCAAACATAGTTTTGATAATTTAGTCATGACAATAATATTTTTATACAGTATTAATAGTATTTCTGAAAGCAATGGTGTAATTAAAAAATGCGCTTAATCTCTTTATCTGCTAGCGAGAGTAGTTTTAAGACAGTTTTTTTAATAGAACTGGAGCTAGCTTTATTCTTGCAAAGCAAGATAACCCAGACCAACATGACAACAGCAAAACCTATAATGGCGTGGGGAAATCCTTATTAGTTGCTCTGATTGATTTTTGTTTAGGTGCTAGTATAAGCAATAAGGTTACTAAATCATTGCAGCAAGTATTGCCCAACTGGAGCTTTACTTTACTAATTGAGATTAACGACCAGCTTTATAAAATAACCCGACATGCAAATACACCTAAACATATTTATTGGAATGATGAAGAATTGTCATTGCAAGATTTCTATACAAAAATAGAAAGCTTATGCTTTGATATTCCTAATAACATTCAATTTTTAAGTTTCCGAGCATTATTATCTTTTTTTCTTAGACCATCTAAATCGTCATATATTAATTATGATGAGCCAATGAAGGCTGGTTCACCCTACCAAAAACAATTATACAATGCATTTTTACTAGGACTTGATGTCAGTCTAGCTCAATCAAAAATGCAGATCAAAAAAGACATTGATGATACAAAAAAACTGCATGACAATATTAAAAATGACCCTATTTTAAAACAATTTTTTGAAGGCTACAGAGATTCATCTTTAGCACTGGCCGATTTAAATGACAAAATCAATAACTTAGAGAATGATTTAAAAAAATTTGAAGTGGCTGATGATTATTACCAAATTAAACAAGATGCTGATAAAACCAAAAATAATATAGATACAACACAAAACCAGCTAACCCTTAAAAATATTAACATAGCAAACATTGACAAAAGCTTATTAATTACTCCTGATGTTAACCGCCAAGATATTCAAAAAATCTATGATGAATCAAAATTAATATTTCGGCTAAATATTGATAAACAGTTAACTGAATTAGAAGTTTTTTATCATGATTTGACCATTAACAGAACAAAAAGACTACAACTACAAAAACAAAAAATTATTACTGAGATTCAACAACTAGAAAATCAATTCACTCGATTAAAAACAAGTCTTAATAAACACTTAAAGTTCCTTGATGCACATCAAGCTCTAGATGTTTTTACTAAAACGAATAGTCATCTTGCTGATTTACAGCAGCAAAGGGAAAAATTACAAGGCTATGAGAAGTTGCAACAAGATTATGAACATAAAAAAACATCTTTACGAAAAGACATGCTTTTACAGACAGAAAAAACCTCCGATTATTTAGATCAAGTTAAATCAAATATTGATCACATCATGGAGTATTTCAGATTGTTGGTAAAACAGTTTTATCCTGATGCATTAGCTGGAATTACTGTTCGTAGTAATGACGGTAGAAACCAACTTCGTTATACTATTGAAGCAAAAATTCAATCTGATACATCAGATGGCATCAATAGCGTTAAGTTGTTTTGCTATGATTTAACCCTGCTAATGCAAGGTGCACATCACTGTATAAATTTCATTTTTCATGATAGTCGATTATTTAGTGATATTGATGAAATACATTGTGATGAATTATTTAGAATCGTTAAAGATAAATTTTCTGACAAACAATACAAAGCGAGTATTAATCAAAACCAGTTGAATGCTTTATCTCCAAACAGCCAGGAATTTGTCAGAAATAATATTGTTCAAGAACTTACTGATGATTCCGATAGTGGCAAGTTATTGGGTCTAACTGTCGAACTAGAGTATGACTAAACCTATCAAACTAATATTCCCCCTGCTTACCCCTACCAATCTCTCTGTCATATCACCCTATTGTCGCCCACCGAATACGCCAGTATTTTACTGATATGCGTATAAGGCAATTTAGTTTCTGCATGCCAGGTATTAAAAGTCGTTTGAATCAGTTTCATATCTTTCATTGATGTTGCTGATCCATAAAAACCAATATCAGCTTGACGTAGAGCCTGAAGTACATCTGAGGTTAAAATAAAACTGTCTATTCCAGCCTGTCTTAATACGCGCTGTCCTGTGTTGCCACCTAAACGTGCGCCTCTTTTCTTTAGTAGTTTAAACAGTTCAATTGCATTTGATGCTGGCCACTGTCCTATATATTTTGCGAAACTGCCATGTTCATCTGCTATTTCATTAATCCACTGGGCATTTTTTGGAACCGTCACTATTTTTTGCATATTCCGAATAATTCTTGTGTCTTTGGCTAGTACTTCCAGGTCCTCGGCTGACAACAATTCAAGTATTTTTGGGTTAAACTTCTTAAACACGGTTTCAAATTCAGGCCACTTTTTATCAACGACTTTCCATCTGAACCCTGCCTGAAAAATACACTGCGTCATTATTGATAATATTCTATCATCCGTTTGCAAACAGACATGTTCTAAAGATTTTATCGGCGATAAGAGTGATTCTAGCTGAGCTTTGCCTCCCTTTCTTTTTGCAGCACACTGATATATTTGTTCAAAGTCTTTCATGCCTCTTCCGTATCATAAGACGAATAATATCTTTGGGATTAACTTGAAAGCAAGGCTAAGGATAATGAGCCTATAAAATCATGCTTTAACTTTCAGTGCAAAAGTATGATTAAAGATACTATTTCACTAAAGATATAATAAGTGTAGAATAATAATTCATTTTTATTTTATACCAGATGTTGAATATACCCAATGCCTGGCAAATTTTAATTTATAGGTTATGGAGATATTAAAATGAAAAAACTTATTGCTGGTTTAGTCTTGATCTTAACAAGCTCTGTTTCATATGCTACATCATATACGTGTACAGGCTATTTTGAAGGTTCTGTTGTAGGGGAACCGATTAAAGTAGAGGCTTCAAAAGTAAGCGTTGCTGAAACCAAAGCAAAATCTCGTTTGAAAAAAGATGGGCATAAAGTGAGTTACGTTGATTGCAAGTAAGGAGAGTATCACCTGTTTCAGGGCTTCAACAACAGTCGGTTGCGTTGCTCTCAGTCTCTATTCTGGGCTCGATTCAACCGACTCCATC
>CAYREN010000538.1:0-3324 GCA_964423255.1 uncultured Roseivirgaceae bacterium
TCTAATAAGGTGCTAACAAAACTTCATGATCAAATACTACTTTCCTTTTTGTCTTGGTTTTCGATTTTATTCCAATGACTACAAATTGATATTTTTTTAAACAAACAATATTTTATGAAAGTTCACCTCCTATTATTAACTTATGTGTTAATTGTCACATAAGTTGGTTATATTTCATGAATAATCATGAAATCAGTAAAAATCAACTACAGTTTAGAAATAAATAAATCTGGATTTTCTGGGGCAAGGGAAAGTTCAAATTTTCAAAAATTATCTGAAAGAGAGATTTGGTTAGATTTTAAAGAAGGGAGTGACTCTGCTCTGTCTTATATTTATCGAAATTATGCTAATCATCTATTCAATTATGGATGTCAAATCAACAACAATGAAGAACTAGTAAGGGATTGTATTCAGGATTTGTTCATTGATATTATCAAAAGTCGAAAAAAATTAGCAGACGTTAATGTAATTAAATTTTATTTATTTACATCCCTTCGACGTAAAATTATAAGAAAACTAACGCAACGAAGAAAACGTCCAACCGAAGAAATAACTGATCAAAATGAATCTCAGTTTGAAATCATAAGTTCTCCAGAGGTTGTTATGATAAATAAGCAACTCACAGTAGACAAATGCAGAATGTTAAATAGTGCTTGTCAAAAACTTACAGTGAAGCAACGTGAATCAATTTTACTGTATTTTTATGAAGGGTTTTCCTACAAACAAGTAGCTGAGATCATGGGTATGGGCAAAGTGAAATCTGCACGCATATTGATATACAGGGCACTGGGGGTTCTTGAAAACACTCTAATTAAGGTGAAAGATAGACTATTTTTTTTCTTATTGTTTTTTATAAATACAATTTTGTAGTACCCTACCTTTTCCAAATAAATTATTTTTTTGTAGTCATTTTGTACTTACCTGACTCTTTTTAAATATGAAGGAGAAACCAATTCTAAGAGATTTTTTAAAAGATGAATTTTTTATTAAAATGGTTAACAATCCAGATGCAGATACAAGGCATTACTGGAAGAGCTGGTTGGCAAGGCATCCTGAACGTCAAGAAGATTTTGAGCTGGCTAAACATTTCGTTCATTCTATAAAATATAAAAATCCAAAAAAATTATCTGAATCAGATTACAATAAATTATTTACTCAAATAGTAAAATTCAAAAAATTAGAGGACGAAAATGATTCATATAATATTTTGCCTAAAAAAAGAAAGCTATTTGCATTTATAGCCTGGACTGCGGCCATCATTATTTTTCTGATCACATTTTCATTTAGCGTAGGGTACTTTATCCCAGATAAAAAACCAATTGAATTATCTATTCATGAAGAACTTATTGAGAAAATAGTCCCTTTTGGTTCTAAAAACACAATTAAACTGTCTGATGGCAGTGTGATAAGATTAAACTCTGGAAGTAAATTGATATTTCCTAAACAGTTTGCAAACGATAATAGAACTGTGGAGTTAAGAGGCGAAGCTTTCTTCGAGGTAGCAATAGATGCAAATCGACCGTTTAGAATCAAAACTGGGGATGTAAGTACTCAAGTATTAGGGACGTCATTTAATATAAGGTATTATAATTTTGAAGAAAATATTGAAGTGGCTCTTGTTTCGGGAATTGTTAAGATTAATGATTCTCAAGGTAATGAAACAATTCTCAAGCCTATGGAAATGGCCGTTTATTCCAAAGAGGAAAAAATTATCAAAAAGAAAGGTTTTAATGTCAAATTAGTAACTGGTTGGAAGGATAATATAATCGTTTTTGAGAAAGCATCTATTGATCAAATTATGGAAAAACTTGAGCACTGGTATGGTGTGAATATTAAAATTGAATTCGAAACCCCGATTATTGGTTTATACAGTGGTGAATTTAAAAATGAAACTCTGGATGTTGTACTTAATGGTATAGGGTACGCTTCAGGTTTTGATTATAGTATTGATAACAATTTTGTAACAATTAAAAATTAAGACTATGGAAATAAATGATACAAGCTAAAAAAAAAGCCGGTTTGCAAACCGGCCTTTCTGATCGAAGGCGTCAGATCTCGACAATTAGACACTAATTCGATCAATTTAATCTATGAAAAATTAAACATTTTAAATTATGAAAAATAATATACTATTAAAAGTTTTATCTATTATGAAAATTGGATTTTACGGCTCTATGTTACAATTCCTTTTCATTAGTATGCTTACCGCCGGCAATGGGTTGGCGCAGCAACAGAGCATTTTTGATGTTTACCTTTCTGTTCAAGTAAAGAATGGAAGCCTCATCGATACTTTTGAATTAATTGAAGACAAGACTGGATTCAAGTTTTCCTACAATGATCATATTGTACAGGAAAACAGTAAAATAAGATTAGATATTTCATCTAAATCTTTAGGAGAAGTTCTTGTTGAACTTTCGAAAATGACACATTTAAAATTTAAAAGAATTAACCAAAACATCCATGTCAGTAAAAGAAATGCCTTTGAGCAATCTGTTTCTGAAGAAGTTGTCGTCCTACAGGGTTCAACAGTGACCGGAAAAGTTATCTCAGAAGATGATACTGAAGGGCTCCCCGGTGTAAATGTGATTGTAAAAGGAACTACCACAGGTGGAATCACTGATTTAAATGGTAATTATTCTGTAAATGTTTCTGATGATAATGGCACCTTAATTTTCAGTTCTGTTGGTTATGAAACTATGGAAGTAGCTGTTGGCAACCAAACAGTCATTGATATTACATTAGTTTCTGACCTTAAAGCGCTTGATGAAATCGTAGTAATTGGGTATGGTACTTCAAAGAAAAAAGACCTTACCGGTGCGATTGTTAATGTAAAAGCTGAAGAAGTGGAGAAGTATAAACCCACTAGTGTTTCAGAGATACTAAGAACGACTGTACCCGGTTTGGTAGTGGGCTACGCTACCGATGCGAGAAATGTACCTGATTTTGAAATTCGCGGGGATGCTTCTATCAAAGCGGATGCCAGTGATGAGAGGGCTGCTAATAGACCTCTTATTGTCTTAGATGGCGTTATTTTTCGAGGTGATTTGGCAGAAATTAATCCCAATGACATCGAAAGCATTGATGTGCTAAAAGATGCCAGCGCAGCAGCCATTTACGGTTCGCAGGCTACCAATGGTGTCGTTATTTTTACTACTAAAAAAGGCGTAATTGGCAAACCGAGAATAAGCTTCAGTTCGAGAATTGGGCTGGTAACCGGTGCACAGCGACAAAAAACTTATAAAGCAGGTGATGAAGTTTTGAATTGGTTGACAGACATGAATGAATCGATCAATGGATTAATTCAAGAACCATGGTCAAAATTTA
>CAYREN010000539.1:0-3318 GCA_964423255.1 uncultured Roseivirgaceae bacterium
AAAATTATAACTTATTTAAGTAATTTTCAGCCGTGAAAAAAATATTTTTAATTCTGATCATTTGTTTATGCACTTTTTGTGCAAAGAAAAAGGCTGAAAATCCAGATGGACTTTATTCAATGGAGCAACTTGCCGGGTTTCTTAAAGAACTTTATATCCTTGAAGCGAAATTAAAAGGTCTTAATTTACCAAAAGATTCTACCAAGGTGATTTTTGCTTACTATGAAAAGAAGTTGTACGAAAAGCACAATATGACTGATTCTCTTTATAGAGAAAGCTTTAAATATTATGTTGAGGATGTAAAAGCCCTATCGAGAATATATGAGATCATCGCAGACTCACTCAGCTTGGAAGAAAGGTTGTCTGAAGCCAAATATAGCAACCCGGAGGATGACGATGATTAATTGCCACATTTATGTAACAGGAACATATGCTTTTCCCAAATGATATTGAGCTAAAGTTAGGTTTCGATAAAATTCGAGATTTGCTAAAACACCACTGCTCTGGAGAGCAAGGCAGGAGAAACGTAGATAAAATAAGGTTTTCTTCCAATCCAGACTTGATTCTGAAGCGATCCAGACAGACAATGGAATATATGAAAATGGTGCAGGCAGCGGAGCATATTCCATCACTGAATTATCCTGAAATTGATTCGTTGCTCCAAAAACTTCGGATAGAAGGTATATTCTTAGAAACCAAAGAAATATCGAGTATTTATCAATCCTTGAAAATACTTAACTCGTGGTCATTTTTTTTAAAAGCTAAAGATGAAGATTTTGACGAGATATCCTCACTTGCAAAACATCTGCACACTTATCCTGGACTTTTAAAGCTAATTGACAGCCGTATTGATGAAAAAGGTCAGATAAGAGAAAACGCATCTTTAGAACTAAAAAGGATCAGATCGGAAATTAGGACAAAGGAACTCGTTGCTCGAAAAACACTTGATCGAGTAATGCGTGATACCCGCAAATCTGATATGTCACCAGACGATAGCTCTTTGACTATTAGAAATGGCAGACTGGTGATTCCCATAAAATCGGAATATAAAAGATCAGTGAAAGGTTTTATTCACGACGCTTCTGCATCAGGCAATATTATTTTTGTAGAACCGGCCGACGTACTGGAAATAAACAATGATCTTAATGAACTTTCTTATAGTGAAAAAAGAGAGGTAATAAGAATATTGACCGACTTGACAAAGGAGATCAGTTTTGATAAAGATAATATCTCTAACGGGAATAGATTTTTGGGGATCATAGATTTGATAAAGGCAAAAGCCTTGTTTTCAATAGAATTTGATGCGCAAATGCCACAGCTGAAAAAACATGGCAATATTGAATGGATTGGAGCCATAAATCCGATTTTGAAGCGGGCCTTACAAAAACAAGGCAAAGAAATTGTTCCGTTGAATATTCAACTCGATAAGCAAAAGCGCATTTTATTGATTTCGGGACCAAATGCAGGTGGTAAATCCGTGTGCCTGCAAACGGTGGGCTTGCTGCAATATATGTATCAATGCGGAATGCCCATTCCCGTATTCGAAGGATCCTCCATAACAATTTTTAGCAGCTTGTTTATTGATATTGGAGATGAGCAATCAATCGAGGATGATTTGAGTACATATAGTTCTCATTTGAAATCCATGGATTTTTTGCTAAAAAATGCAAATCATAGCACGCTATTTTTGATTGATGAGTTTGGCTCGGGTACAGATCCGCAATTTGGAGGAGCTATTGCAGAGGCTATTCTTGAGCAATTGGCGCAGTCCAATGGTATGGGAATTATTACTACTCATTACAATAATCTAAAAAAGATGGCGGATTCCCATAAAGGATTAGTAAACGGAAGAATGCGTTTTGATGTGAAAAAATTGGAGCCCCTTTATCAATTGGAGATCGGCAAACCCGGCAGTTCTTTTGCGTTGGAAATTGCCTCAAAAATTGGACTTTCAAAGCAATTGATAAATTCGGCTAAAATAAAAGTTGGTACTGATGCTGTAGAACTCGATCACCTGCTAACTGAATTGGAGAAAGAAAAGAAATATTTTGAAGAGCAAAGCAAAAAATTTGAAAAACAAAACAAGGTGTTGGATGCTACAATAAAAAACTACAAAGATCTTCAATCTACGCTTGAAGAAAATAAAAAAGTTGTATTAAATAACGCAAAAATTGAAGCCAAAAACCTATTAAAAGAAACCAATCAAAGAGTTGAAAACCTAATTAGAAATATAAAAGAAAACAAGGCTGAAAAGGAAACTACCAAAAAGCATCGCGCAGAAGTGCGGACTTTTGAAAAAGGGTTGAAAGTTGAAAAAGTAAAAACGAAGGAAAAAGAGATAAAGGTAATTAAAGGCTCCATTGGACTTGGAGATGTTGTACGGATCAAAGGTCAGCAGGCAGTAGGGGAGGTAGTTTTTATTGGAAAAAAGGATGTGGAAGTCATGTTTGGAAATTTGAAATCTAAAGTAAAGATCAATCGATTGGAGAAAATATCACGAAGTGCCTTGAAAAAAATTGAACAACTTCCATCTTCCTCAATTAAAGGTATCGACATCAATAAACGAAGATCACTTTTTAGCACTGACTTTGATGTCAGAGGAAAAAGGGCTGAAGAAGCACTAAATTTGCTATCTGCTTATTTGGATGATGCCATTCTTTTTGCAGCAGGCAATGTGCGAATTATCCATGGTAAAGGTGATGGGATTTTGAGGGAGGTTTTACGAGAAGAATTAAAAGGCTATAAGGAGGTCAAATCTTGGCACGACGAACATGCAGATCGTGGTGGAGCAGGGATTACGATTGTGGAGTTTCACTAAAACCCCAAAGCCTTTCGCTATTATTATTAATTTTAAAATTCAAATAGGAAGTCATCCTGAACTTGTTTCAGGATCTCTAACCAACTGAAGAGGCAATAATTTAAGCTAACATATCAATACATAAAATCAATGGATAAATCTTATGCCCAGATTATAAGTTTGTCCGGCACCCTCGCCTTCACTGCCGGCCCAGAAATTTGTATAAAGTAATTCCAACTCCAGTAACCCGGGAATTAGCTGATATTTTCCACCCAATCCTGACTGGATGAAATAGGCAAAAAATGCTTCCTGATGATGTTTGGGCCAATATTCTGTCATAACATATAGACTAATTCTGGTAGTAGGAAACCAGGTAAGAAATCCACTTATTGGTGTTTCCAGAAAGTTGGAACTTCTGGAGGATTCGCGCACAATCGAATACCAAAAAGAGAGTTGAAGGAATATCTGGAATTTGTCATTTAATTGCCTGTCATAAAAAAACTGGTTCATCCAGAGATATC
>CAYREN010000540.1:0-3313 GCA_964423255.1 uncultured Roseivirgaceae bacterium
AAGAAAAGTCTTTCAATGCAGATTTCAAATTGGACTTAGACAAAACCATTCCAAAACTCAATGTGGTTTCTCAGGATATTGGCAGGGTTTTACTCAATCTGATAAACAATGCTTTTTATGCCGTTTCTAAAAAATCCAAAGAAGGAAGTGAAGGATATAAACCGGAAGTAGTATTAAGCACAGAACATACAGATGGGCAAATCCTGATAAGTGTGAAGGACAACGGAGATGGAATCCCGGAACTGGTCCGGAAAAAGATCTTCCAACCCTTCTTCACCACCAAACCAACAGGATCTGGAACGGGTCTTGGGCTTTCACTAGCTTATGATATTATTACCAAAGGCCATGGAGGCGAGTTGATGGTTGAGACTGAAGAAGGGAAAGGGACGAGATTTGTTGTGAGGTTGCCAACTTCATGATGAAGAAACAAAGATGCGTAGCATCGATAAAGTATTGTAACATTGGACTTTAGTCCGGTGCAAGTAAAAAGAGAAGAAAAAGAAGAGCCGCAGGCAGGTTCGACACATATAATTATCACCTGATCAAAATATGTATCGTACCTACGGCACTCTGTTGATCAGGATTTTAAACACAACGGGTTTAAACCCGCTGTTAAAACATGATACGAGCCTATCGGCTCTTAAAAATGAAAAAGATAACTTAGACTTATGATCAAAATCTTCCAACCCTTCTTCACCATAAAGGTCCTCTGGAAGTGGAAACGGAAGAAGGGGCGGGAACAAGGTTTATTGTGAGGTTGCCTGTTTCTGAATCACTGATTTAAGGGGATTAAGGGATGACACAGATTATTAGTTTGATAGTTTAAAATATTAGATAAGATGATTACAACAACAAAGAAATCCGTGAAATCAGGTAATCCATTTAAATCTGTGATTCAGATAATATTGAGTTATGATATCGTGAAAGCTCATTGAGGGGAATTGAAGGTGGAAACGAAAGAGAGCGAAGGTTCAGAGTTTATTATAATCTTACCCGTAAAAACTTAGTTATGAAAAAAGCAATTACAATAATGTCTGTTCTTTTAGCATTTCAAAATATTGGATTTGCTCAAAACACAAAGTTGCTTGATAGCCTTAGACATGAATTATCCATCACGAAAAATGACTCAAGTCGTGCTTTTCTAATGCTAAGTATTAGCGGAAAGTATACGTGGAATCAAACAGATTCCTCCATTTTTTATGCAAACAAAGTATTGGCATTAGCACGAAAAATCAATCGTCCTAATCTTGAAGTTGGTGCAATGTCCAATATTACTCGATCTCAGATTACCCTTGGCAACTACGCCAGAGCATTACAAATAAACCTTAAAGCAATTAAAATTGCAGAAAACAACGCCATATTAATGTATAGAATAGGTCTGTTTTTGCAATCCGGAAGGATTTATAACATGTCAAATGATTATTCAAACGCATTGAATTCGTTCAGTAAAGCAAAAGCTATTGCTGATTCTACAAATGCAATCTTTTTTATAATAATGGCTCAAAGTCTCATATCAGAAACATTTCTATATATGAATCAACTCGACTCGGCATTGAATTATGCTCAGTTAGCCTATGATTATGCAGTAAAATTTAATGGAAATCTCACTCATCCACTATATGTGCTTGGTCAAATTTATTTTGAAAAAGGGAACAATGAACTTGCACTGAAATACCTTCACAAAGCTTTACCTTTAGCAAGTGGTAATGCAAAATTTTATTTTGATAGAAACCATAAAATAGCCCAGGTTTATCATCAAATTGAAATGTCTGATTCCAGTATTTTTTATTCAAATAAAGCTTTGGAAATTTCGCTGGAAAGTAAAACCATTTCGGAAATCATAAAGGCCAATATTCTGTTGTCAGAAATATACGAAAACTCAGAACCGGGAAAAGCACTTCAATACAGTAAATCTGCTTTTGCATACAGAGACACACTTGACAACTTTAGAAAAAATGCAACTCTGGAAGCTTTTTTCGACTTCGATGAACAGGAGCGTCAGTTTGAAATTGAATCCACAAAAGCAGAGTATAATGAAAGGGTTCAAAAACTTTGGATCTTTAGCATTGCCGGAGCACTATTATCCGCAATTTTTGTAGCCTTTATTCTATTTCGAAATAATAAGAATAAACAAAAGGCAAATACGCTTTTAAAAGAACAAAAGGAGGAAATCCAGGTGACGCTTGAAAAATTAGAAGCCTCCCAATCCCTGCTCATCCAATCCGAAAAGATGGCATCCCTTGGCGAGCTCACCGCCGGCATTGCCCATGAGATTCAGAATCCGCTGAACTTTGTAAATAACTTTGCAGAGGTCAGCAAGGAACTTGCTGAAGAATTAAATGAAGAAGTACTAAAAACTAAGATTGATACAGAATTAATTTCAGAAATAGCTGGAGACTTAGTAACCAATCAAGAAAAAATCAACCACCATGGCCAACGAGCCAGCGGCATCGTAAAAGGAATGTTGGAACATTCCAGAAAGAGTACTGGCAAAAAGGAAATGACAGATATCAATGTACTGGCCGATGAATATTTAAGGTTGGCTTATCATGGATTACGAGCTAAGGACAAATCGTTTAATGCAGATTTTAAAATGGAGTTTGATGAAAGCCTTCCAAAGATCAATGTCGTCTCCCAAGACATCGGGAGGGTGTTGCTGAATTTGATTAATAATGCTTTCTACACTGTGGATAAAAAAGCTAAACTGGGCAATGATGGCTTTAAGCCAGAAGTCAAAGTCACTACGGAAAAAGTAAATGACAAAGTTGTAATCAAGGTTTGGGATAACGGGGAAGGGATCCCGGAAAAGGTCAGGAATAAAATCTTCCAACCTTTCTTCACCACCAAGCCCACCGGATCAGGAACAGGGCTTGGGCTTTCGTTGGCATATGATATTATCACCAAAGGCCATGGTGGGGAGTTGAATGTGGATAGTAAGGAAGGAGAGGGTTCGGAGTTTAAAATTATAATGCCTATTTTCTGAATCACAGATTAGAGGGATTAAAAGATTACACAGATTGGAAAAAATGAAAAAATTGAACAACAAATGAATTATTGAAATGCTTAGTTCGACAATTATAAAATCCGTGAAATCAGGTAATTCCTTTGAATCCGTGATTCCGACAGTTTCCAAAGACCATCACAACCACCAAAAAGTGGAGACGGAGGAAAGTAGTAGAAGTAAATTTAAAATGAAAATGCCAATAAAATGAAAAAATCAATACTCACATTTTTTATGCTTTTCAGCATGCTGACAGTCTTTAGTCAAAATACTGATCCACAGGAGCAGTATGAACGCCTTCATAGAGATTTG
>CAYREN010000541.1:0-3300 GCA_964423255.1 uncultured Roseivirgaceae bacterium
TTGTTTGTATTCCTGATCCTTTCTGCACAATACGAGAGTTGGTCTCTTCCTTTCAGTATTTTGTTGGGAACACCATTTGCGATTTTCGGAGCACTTTTTGCGCTATGGGCCGCAAGACTATTTAGTCCGACTTTTGAGAATAATATTTTTGCCCAGGTATCTTTTGTGATGCTTATTGGCATGGCCGCCAAGAATGCTATTCTTATTGTGGAATTTGCCAATGACGAATTTAAAAAAGGGCTAAGTCTGTTTGAAGCTGCAATAGCGGCTGCAAAATCAAGATTCCGGCCCATACTCATGACCGCCTTTTCATTTATACTCGGTGTTTTCCCACTGGTAGTCGCAAGTGGGTCAGGAGCAGAAGCACGGAAGGTAATGGGAATGGCTCTCCTTGGAGGAATGACATTAGCTACAATTTTAGGAGTTTTTCTATATCCAATGCTTTTTGTGCTGATTGGAAAAATTGCCGGATATGAAAAGAAACGAGAATTAGAAACCTCCAAAGAAACGACTAACTAAATTGAAAAAGTACCAAAAAATGAACAACCGGTTTTCATTTATCATAATACTATTGCTTGCAGTAATTATTATTGATGCATGTAAAGTAGGCCCAAATTTTAAGGCTTCCAGAAACGAAATAGATTCCATAGCAGTTTACCGTTACGATAGCCTTCAATTGGCCATGACAGATTCTGTGCTCAATATTAGTTGGTGGGAATTATTTGATGATCCTTTTTTAGATACGCTTATTCATATAGGCCTGGAAGAAAACAAGGATGTACTTATCGCAACAAGTAGAATAGAACAATCAAGGGCACTATTGGGAATGTCAAAAGCAGATCTTTGGCCATCAATTGGTTACTCAGCAGGAGCGATTAGAGGAAACGTGATTCAGGGTGCTCCAACCGATGGAGTAGGTAATATATTTACTGGATTTGGAACATTAAATTGGGAGTTGGATTTCTGGGGTAAATTTCGAAGAGCAAATGAAGCATCAAAAGCTGAACTTGCAGCTTCAGAATTTGGCAAGAGGACAATTCAGATCGGATTAATTTCACAGATTACAGGTGCTTACTACCAACTCCTGGATTTTAAATGGAGATTATATATATCAAGGAATACACTTCGATTAAGACAAGAATCATTAGATATTATTCAGGCAAGATATGATGCTGGAATTATTCCGGAAATTGATCTGAATCAGGCACAGATACAACGAGCTATTGCAGCATCTGCTGTGCCTCTTTTTCAAAGAAGTGTTGCTCAAACAGAAAATGCTCTTGGTGTACTTTTAGGAAGAAATCCTGGCCCACTTGTATTAGGTGAAGAATTATATGATCAGAATTTACCCCCAGACATCCCCGTGGGAATACCATCCATGCTCATGGAAAGAAGACCGGATATCATCCAGGCTGAATATTTAGCACATGCCCAGACTGCAAAAATTGGTGTGGCAGTGGCACAAAGATTTCCTGCCATAAGTGTTACAGGTTTATTAGGAGTTGCAAGCAATGATATCTCGGCACTTACCACAAACGGTTTGGCATGGAATGCAGGCGCCAGTTTACTGGGTCCTCTTTTTGAATTTGGAAAAAACAAAAAACGTGTCGAGGTAGAACGACACAAAGCGGAACAGGCTCTATATGAATATGAGCGAACTGTTATCACCGCTTTTAGAGAAGTTGAAGACGCTTTGGTAGAAATCGAAACCTTAAAAGATGAGCGACAAGCCAGGCAAGATCATGTAACGGCCGCTCAAAATGCCCAGTCCCTTTCTAAAGAACGATATGATAAAGGCGTAACAAGTTTTCTTGAATTAATCGAAAGTCAACGACAGGCTTTTGAAGCAGAATTAAATATGTCAGAAACTACTCAAAGACTTTTTAACGGTTACGTAAAACTTTATAAAGCACTCGGAGGCGGTTGGATAAGTGAAGAAGAAATGAACGCCACCCAAGAATAGATTATCAGGCAAATAATTTTGGGAGAATAAAAAGGTTTAGATTAGAGCACCTAGTTTAAATTAAATTCTGATGAAGAGTAAAACTATCTCTACCCAAGGCTCCTCATAATATATCTTTTATAGCTTGAATTAATTTAGACAAAGCTTTAAACCATAAAATTATTTCATTTATTCAGGGTCTCAAAAAGTAAAAATGGATAGTTGAAAAATGCAGAAATTCCCAAGGGATTTCATAACCTTTCAAGCCCTTTAAAACCCAATGAACTTATTGTCCTAAAAGAGTTATAAATCGTGAATTTATTTTACCTTTTATTAATAATATTATTAAATGAGCAAAATGAATAATTTCCTAGCTGGATCGGCAAAGGTCGATATTACACCCACTCATGGATCTATTATCGGTGTTGACTTTTTCCCACAATTTGCGCAAACCATTCATGATAAATTGTATCCCAAAGCAATTGTTTTTGAGCATATGGGAATTAAAGTTGCCATAGTCGTTGTGGATATCTGTATCATGCCATCAGATTTTATGGCCGATGTAAAAAGAAGGATTGAAAAAATAACAAACATAATCCCAGAAAATATAATGTTATCCAGCACCCATACACATGGATCGGGTGATGTAGTAGGCCTACTTGGAGGTGCTGTTGATATTGCATATAGAAATAAAATTCCAGATTTGATTGCAGAGTCAGTTTTGAAGGCCTTAGAAAAAATGAAACCTGCTAAAGTTGCATCTGGTGCTGTAGATGTACCTGAACATGTGCTTTGTCGCAGATATTATATGAAGAAGGATTATAATCCAATAAATCCGATCAATGGAAGAACAGAGAAAATAAAAACCAATCCAATCGGAATCGAACACTTAATTGATCATTCTGTAATTCAAAACGTAGATTCAGAATTGGGATTTTTAGCCATTAAAGATTTGGATGATAATTGGGTTGCAATATTGGCCAATTATTGCTTGCACTATGTTGGTGATTGGGATGAGGGTACAATTACTGCTGACTATTATGGAAAATTTTCGCAATTGATACAGGAGAAATTAAATGCCGATTCGGATTTCGTTGGCATTATGAGCTATGGTACTGGAGGTGATGTCAATATTTGGGATTTTCTAAATCCAAAGCGTTATCCAATTGAAAATTTTAAGAAGACTGAATTAATATCCAATGATCTTTCTGATTGTGTAGTTGAAGCATTAGATAGAGTAAATTGGCACTCGAACCCTAAATTAGGAGTAGAATATGCTGAATTACCATTACCTATAAATAAATAAATAAACCACTATGGATTTGAAATCCATAGTTTTAAGTAAAGAATGAAATTCT
>CAYREN010000542.1:0-3299 GCA_964423255.1 uncultured Roseivirgaceae bacterium
CTGGCGATTTGTAAGTCTCTTTTGTAAATGCCCAATTCAAACCAAAATCAACCCATTTTGAAATATCTGCAGCTAAATTGGCTCGCAATGAGATACGATCATAGGCAGATCCTTTCAGGATACCTTTATGATCGAGGTAGTTAGTAGAAACCATATATTTTAGGGCATCTGTAGCTCCGCTAATACCCAATTGATAGTTCTGCATGATACCTGTTTCATATATTTCACTTTGCCAATCTGTTCCTCCTTCTCTTTCATATTTAGCAACTTCTTCAGGAGAAAATAATGGTGTTGGCACATTTCCCCCTCCGGTATTTTTACTTCTAACTAAATTCCAATAATTCGCATAAGTACCCGCATCCATTACATCTAGTGTATTGGCAATTTCCTGAATACCAAGATTGTAACTGAAATCAATAACTGGTTTTCCTTTTTTTCCCAATTTTGTGGTAACAAGAATTACACCATTGGCACCACGTGAACCATAAATCGCAGTAGCTGATGCATCTTTTAAAATTTCTAAGGATGAAATATCATTTGGATTAAGAGATGTTAAATCTCCTCCTTGTAAACCATCAATTACCACTAAAGGCTCATTCCCTCCATTAATTGAATTGAGACCCCTGATGCGTATAAGAGTTTCACCACCTGGCGAACCATCTGAATTCAAGACATAAACACCGGAAGTACGACCCTGCAATGCCTGATCAACCCTAGCCATAGGCAATTCTGTAAGCTCTGATGCAGGAATAGAAGAAATGGCTCCGGTCAAATCAGAACGCTTTTGCGAACCATAACCAACGACCACAATTTCTGATAAAGCGGTGATATCTTGGATAAGTGTTAAATTGATTACTGACCTGGTTCCTACGACAACTTCTTCGGAGGTATAACCAACAGAACTAAAAACCAAAATGGCGTTTTCATCAGGAACATCCAGTTTATAATTTCCCTGAACATCAGTAACGGATCCTTGGGAGGTGCCTTTAACAACAACATTGACACCGGGAAGGCCTTCTTCATCGTCAGAAGAAATAATTGTTCCGGTGATTGTTATTCCCTGAATAACAACTTCCAAATGTTTGTCATTTTTAGGATTTTCAAGTTTTTGGACATTAATGTTGTTATTAATTTGCTTAAACTTGAGGTTTGCCTGTTTAGAAATTTCTAATAAAAAGGCAGAAACAGATTTTTTCTTTGACTTATAATTGATCGTGATATTATCATCAATCAAATAATGATCATAGGAAAATTGATAATCTGTTTGCTTTTCAATTTCCTCAAAACAGTCGCTGATATTAGCATCTTTGAGATCTATTGAGATAGGAACATCCCTCACACTTTGAATATTTTGTGCCTCGGATCCTTTGGCTAGCAACATGCTCAAGAAAAAAACCTGAACTGCTGTACCATAAATCAAACCACGAAATGTCATAATAATAATTTTCGTTAACGATTTTTTCATAACTTTAAATGTTTAGTAATAAAATTAATTTCTTCTGCTGGTAACAGAAGGAGTTGTAAAACGGTAATACATTTAGTATTGCCGTTTTTTTAGGTAGAATTGTAGTAGTTTTTCATCATATTTATAATTTAATTTTCACTTGAGAACCATTTAATTCATAATCAATTTTTTCAGTAAACTTTAAGCTTCCCAAAACATTTTCAAGAATTTCATTTTCAAAGGTTGTTGAATAATTCCATTCTTGGCTAAGGGTTCCTTCTATTTCAAATTTCACATTATACCATCGGGCCAGTACCTCCATAACTTCCTCAAACGAAGCATGATAAAAAATAATATTCCCATCTTTCCAACCAAACAAATCTTGATCGCCAAATTGAGACACTCCCATTTTTCCATCATCACTATTAAATAATGCCATATCTCCAGGATTTAAATACCTTGGGAGACATACTGCACTGAATAAAGAATCCAGGCATTCAATTTTAATTTTCCCGCTATTAAGTGCTATTTTTTCTGTATTCTTATCATGAAATGCGTTGACATTAAAAGATGTACCTAAAGCTGTAATTACCAAATCATCTGTAAAAACTTTGAATGGGACATCAGGATTTTTTGCTACTTCAAAATATGCCTCTCCAGTAAGCCAAATCTTTCTGATTTCATTATTGAAATCACTTGAATAGGTTAACTTACTATCAGCATTTAACCAAACGGTAGATCCATCAGGTAAGTGAATAATTGATTTTTGCCCAAGAGGGTTATTTCTTTCTACCATTTTAGCGGCAACTAAAACTTCAACTTTAGATTCATTATAATTCCAAAAAAGAATACCTGCGCTTAAAAACAAGAAAAGAATTGCCGCATATCTCAATGCTACTCTCAATATTGGAAATGACTTGGTTTTTTTGGTATTTGTAAGAACATTTCCATTTTGGAGTCTATTCCAAATCTTCTTTTGCTCATCATCCATATTTACCAAGGTGGGATACCCAAAGGGTGTTTTCCAAACGTTTGAAAGAGAATCTAGTTGGTCACCATTTGAAGAATTCTTATTAAGCCATTTATTTAAAATAACTTCATCGTCTTTCGACAATTCTCCTTTTAAATAACTTGAAATAATTTTGTCTATATCAGAACCCATATTTTAAATTGTTTTTAGGGTGTGTTAATATGAAGACTTACAACAATTGGTTTACCCTATAATGGAAAATATAAAATTGCAAATTGAGGATAATGTGGGGATGAAAAAGGTTTTACTAAATAAAAAATGAAAACAGCACACCCATAAAATTAGATCTACCTATTTTCCTTATTTTAATATCTTTTGATTCTTGATATTCTTTAATCGATTTCCTGACAGATTTTAAAGCCAAAGACATCTGCAATTCCACGGTCTTGATAGATATATCCAGTATCTCTGCAACCTCTTTATATTTTTTGCCTTCTTCCTTTGCCAACTGAAATATTGCTTTTCTTTTTGGAGGAAGATCATGCACAACTTTTGCAACCAATTGAAAAAACTCATTTGAAAGTAGGGAGTTTTCAGGGTTTTTATAATCTGGTAATATATAGTCTTCCTTTTGATGGATAGAATCTAAAATAGCTTGATGCTTATTTTTTTTTAGGTAACTATACGATTGATTTTTTACACAAAGAAAAATATAATTATCAAAATTTTTAACTGCAATTAGGGTTTTAGGATTTTTGAGTATTTTAAAAAAAAGGTCGGAAACAACTTCCTGGGCAGCTACAATTCCAGGTACAAAAGCCAGAGCAATTTGAATTAATTTTGGATAATATAAATTGAATAATTGATTAAAAGCTTGCTCATCAC
>CAYREN010000543.1:0-3299 GCA_964423255.1 uncultured Roseivirgaceae bacterium
TGTCCTTGAAATCATAACAGTAAGGTCATCCCATACTTGGCTTAAATTACTGTGATTACTTGTATAAGTATGCTTATGTAGTTCAATATATATACCATTGTCCCCCCAATCTCTACCACCTCGAAAGGGAAGAATTGCCTCATCAGTAGAAACCTCAGTAATGGCTAACAATTCGGTATGCTTATATAATTCGGGCAACAGGCCATAGGCCGGTGCTACAGAGCCTTTAATTATATCATTATCCGATGCACCACCTGATAAGGACTCATCCAATATCTGTTCCTCTAGGTCTGTACAACTGCCAATGAACATGGCAAACGCAAGTAAAATTAATTTTATAGAATTTCTCATGATACTTTTCAATTTAAATAGTTAAAATGATACGTTTAAACCAAAGACAAATGTTCTGGCTTTTGGATATCCGTTTAAATCGATTCCGGATGACTGGATTCCATTTATATTACGATCCTGGTTTACTTCCGGATCAAATCCACTATAATCTGTAATAATGAACAAATTTTGTCCTGTTATTGATAACCGTAATCCCTCCATCCAACTGATGCCATTTGTATCGAAATTATAACCCAAGGTCGCATTGTTTAAACGAAAGAAGGAACCATTTTCGAGGTATCGTGTTGAAACAGGCGAAGAATTGATAATACTTTCCTCAGGGAATTCAACGGCTTTGGCTGTAGTATTAAACGATTTGGCAAGTTTAGCTTTGTAAAACTTATTCATGGCCGTATTATTATAAACCATATTTCCTGATACGCCATTAAAATTAAGACCGAGATCGAAATTTTTATAGCTAAAATCTGCGAAGAAATTATACAACTGATCTGGTAATGCCTGACCCGTTACCATTCGACCTCCATCTTCAGAATCTGCAAACATGGATAAGCCATCATCTCCGATTCCTATGAATTTTGGCATGTAAAATGATCCCACTGGATATCCGTTGATTAGACCATTTATTGTAGCTCCGGTTAGGCCGGACCCCGAAGCAGCTCCTGTTGTCAAAATGGTAAAAGGTGAGTCTTTTACATTATTATCCATAATGGTATAATTGCCACCTAATCCAAAGGAAAATCCACTTTCATTTTCATATCGATAGTTCAGAGCAATTTCCAATCCATTGTTGGTAATGGTCATATCTTCAATGTTATCCCATGTTTCATTCGCCGGTTGTATTGGGTCTGTTGGCTGTATCTCGACCAAAATATTATTAGAAACTTTGTTGAAATAGTCCAATGTTCCCGATAGCGCACCGTCAAATAAGGCGAAATCAAGACCAACGTTTGATTGGGTAGAAACCTCCCACTGAATATCAGGGTTGGCTAATCTGACAAATGTAGTTCCAGCAGTATAAGGAGGCTCAGCTCCTCCTAAGGGGTAACTGTCTTTTCCCGAAATTTTTGTAGTAAATGATTGTTGGGTAATTTTGTTTGGGATTTCCTGGTTGCCAGTCTGTCCCCAACCTGCTCTTATTTTTAGATTGCTAAAAACAGATGATCCCATAAACGCCTCTTCTGATATTCTCCAACCTGCGGCAAATGATGGAAATGTTCCATACTTATTGTTTTCACCAAATTTTGAGGAGCCATCAGCTCTTATCGTAGCAGTGAGAATATATTTGTCCCTGTAGCTATAATTTGCTCTTCCAAAAAAGGATTGCAATTCATTAATAGTCGAGGAACCTGTAGGGTGATTATCAACCAAATCAATGTCCTGTCCCAAGCCTGGATTAAAGCGAGGTTCAATACCATCGTCATTAAATCGATCAACACTCCAGCTTCTCCATCTTCCAAATGTTTCCTGATAGGAATGACCTCCCAGGATGGTTATTCTATGGTTTTCTTTAATACTAAAATCATATGTTAAATAATTTTCTATCAGCGTATTTGTGCCATTAAAGTAACTTTGCTGTAATCTTCCTTCCTCAAATGGATCTGCATTTGGCCTGCTTTGATTATCTGTTTCAGTTGAATTATTATCATAGCCAAAATTCAGTTTATATACCAGCCCTTCAATAATTTCAAAGGAAGGTGCAATGTTTATTATAGTTCGTCTGCTTTCAGTAAAGTCCTTGAATAGTTCGGCTCCAATAAGAGGGTTCATAAAGTCGGGAAAATTGGTAGGATCCCCATTGGCATCTCGAGCTGCATATGTTGGATTGAAATCCAACATTTGAGAAACCAATGTCCTCTGTTTTGCATTTTCTCCAAGCTGAATACTTGTATTGAGAATAAAATCAATATTCAGTCTTCCGTTTATTAATTTTTGAGTGGCATTAACTCTTCCACTATATCTTTTAATGCCTGTATTAATTACGACCCCCTCCTGATCTAAATACCCAAGAGAAGCGCGGTAATTAAAATTGTCACTGCCACCTTGTAATGTCAGGTTATGGTCTTGAGTAATTGCAGTACGGGTTAATTCTTCCTGCCAGTTAGTGCTTCCTCCTCTGTCTTCCAAAGTTCCTCCTATAGCAACGACTTGTTTGCGGAATTCATCGGCAGAAAAAACAGCTATATCGTTGGCCACATTTGATACCCCGATATTTGAAGAGACTGTTACCTTAGAAACACCAGATTTTCCTTTTTTAGTGGTAATGATAACGACCCCATTTGCTCCTCTTGCTCCATAAATGGCTGTTGCTGATGCATCTTTTAACACATCGATCGATTCGATATCTTCTGGATTAATAAAGTTCATTGGACTCTGTCCTCCACCAGTTCCAGCAAGCCCTAGAGGAAATCCATCCACAACAAATAAAGGACCGGTACCTTGTCTTATACTTCCTTGACCTCTAATAATTATGCGTTGACCACTACCCGGTGCACCACTCGAGGAAGTTACCTGAACCCCTGAAACTTTTCCTTGCAATAATTGTCCTGGAGAGTTTACAATACCCTTGTTAAAATCTTCGCTTTTCACTGATGCTACTGCACCCGTAATATCTTTTTTCTGTTGTGTGCCGTATCCAACAACTACAATTTCACCTAAAGTAGTGACGTCTATTGAAAGTCTCATGTCAACTATAGATCGACTACCAACAATAATCTCTTCTTGTAAATACCCCACTGAACTAAAGACTAAAACGGCATTTTCGTCAGGAACTTCGAGTTTATAATTACCCTCAATATCTGTAACTGAACCAGTTGATGAACCCTTTAAAATAACGTTTACTCCTGGTAATCCATCAGGATCTTCAGTTGAGGTCACTTTTCCAGTGATAGTTGTTCCCTGAATGATGACTTCAAGAGAGTTTTCCTTATTCAATTGATGGGAATATTTCT
>CAYREN010000544.1:0-3297 GCA_964423255.1 uncultured Roseivirgaceae bacterium
TTGGTGATGTACAAACAGATGGAATTGGAGCAGTACTTGATGAGCGTAACCGAGAGTTATTTGGCGAAGAATATCGCCATGACGAACTTGTCCGTATTTCTGTTATTTTAGCGAAGACAGGAAAGTCTGCATACAATGGTAAGTCTTATTCCATTACAGGTAATGATATTGAAAAGTCATTGTCCGCGAATAGTTTCTATTATGATAGGGTTATAGAAAAAAACAGCTTTTACAGTGATGAAGTGGCATGGGCTACCTATAGTACAACAAAATACACCATGGATCCGATGCATGTTTACTGGCCGGTTTTCCAGGATTATATTGTCGGTAATGTTGAGAATGTGTTGAATCAGACTACGGGTTATAACGGTTCTGAAAATAACGTTGAACCTTTAACTCATGTGGTGCAACCTGCCGGTACACCAAATATTGATCCAATGATAGCCATTGGTGAGAAAGAGTAATAATTTTTTTAGCTCAACTGAAGTCTTATTGATCTTCAGTTGAGCTAATTTTAAATTGCTGTTAACAAATTTACGTAAAAATACTTTCCATTTTTTGTGTAAAATCCAACCTACTCCATCATTAATTATTTAAATTACATCCTCAAAAAACATAATATATCATGGAACTATCAAGAAGAAATTTTTTAAAGAAAACAGTTGCTGCCGGTTCGGTTGCAGTTGTAGCACCTACCATTATTCCTGCAAAGGTCTTTGGAGCAAATGACAGAATTAATGCGGCAGTATTGGGCCTAAATGGTCGCGGAAAAAGTCATGTTAAAAGTTTGATGGTTCAAAAAAATGTAGAGATCAAAACGCTTTGTGATCCTGACATGAACATACTAAAAATTCGCCAGAAGGACTTCAAAGAGAAATACAACAAAGATGTGGCACTAGAGCAAGATCTTCGCAAGGTGATGGACGACAAAGACATTGATGTGGTGAGTATTGCCACTCCAAATCATTGGCATGCACTTGCAGTAATATGGGCTTGTCAGGCAGGTAAAGACGTGTATGTCGAAAAGCCGGGTTCACACAATATTTGGGAAGGCAGAAAAATGGTAGAGGCCGCACATAAATACGATCGTATAGTTCAACATGGTGTGCAACTAAGAAGTTCACCTGCGGTAAATGAAGCCATTCAATTGATGCGCGATGGATACATCGGCAGAGTTTACATGGCTCGAGGGCTTGTGTTTCGTTGGAGAGCAGATATTGGCGATCAGGGTTTTTCTCCAGTTCCAGATGGTGTTGATTATGATTTGTGGACAGGTCCGGCTCCTATGCGCCCATTCACCAAAAATTTGGTGCATTACAACTGGCACTGGCACTGGGACTATGGAAATGGAGATGTGGGCAATCAGGGTATTCATGAGACAGATTTATGTATGTGGGGATTAGATGTTGGCCTTCCAACAAAAATTACCTCAATGGGAGGGAAATTCCTTTGGGATGACTGCAAAGAAGTACCTGAAGTGCTTACTTCTATTTATAAATATCCTGAAGAAGATAAAATAATACAATTTGAAGTTCGACCCTGGTGTACCAATACAGAAGAAGGAGCAACAGTAGGTAATATTTTTTATGGAGAAAAAGGAATAATTGTTGTGAATGGCTACGACAAGTATAAGTCATATTTAGGTAAAGATAGAACTCCAGGGCAATCCGGTGAAGATGGTGGAGAATCCGGAACTGGTATGGAAAGAGGTGCCGGTGGTACTGACGGACACTTTGCTAATTTTATTGAAGCAGTTCGAAAACATGATGCCAGCATTCTTAATGGACCAGTTGAAACAGCTCACCTCGCTTCCGGTCTGGCACATTTAGGAAATATAGCCTATAGATTAGACCGTGTGTTGACCTTTAATCCAAGTGCAGAAACCTTTGTTAACGACCCTGAAGCTGATAAGATGCTCACACGAAATTACCGTGGCGAATTTGTAGTACCTAATAAAGTATAGATTTAAACTAAGATAATTCAATGAAATACGGAGTGATATTTTTAATGGCAATATTAAGCAGCAGTTTTATAATAAGTAGTCAAAATAGTGACAAGCAAACTATTGAATTGCAGGTAAACGATGCAGAGAAAAAAGTAGATGTGCTGGTAGATGGCAAATTATTCACCTCCTACATTTACCCGAACAATGTAAAAAAGCCAGTGTTGTGGCCAGTTATGTCCCAAGCAGGAAATATGCTGACACGCAGCTTTCCTATGATCAACAAGGAAGGAGATCGTAGTGACCATCCTCATCATGTGGGTGTGTGGCTAAACTATGGTGATGTAAATGGGCTTGATTTCTGGAATAATTCAGAAGCTATTGCACCGGAAAAACGAGACGGTTATGGCACCATATATCATAAGTCCATCGAAAAAGCAAAAAGTGGTAAAGGGAAAGCACTACTAATAACCAAATCTGATTGGAAATCGCCAGACAACACAGTCATGTTGAATGAAGAAACCAGTTTTGAATTTATTGCCAAGGAACATGTACGTATCATAGATCGTGTCACAACCCTAAAAGCTGCCATTGACCAGGTGAAGTTTACAGACAATAAAGAGGGAATGTTTGCTATCCGTGTAGCTCGTGAATTGGAATTACCTTCAGAAAAACCCACTGAACTTGTTGACTCACACGGTATAGTCACTAAAGTCAAAAAAATGGACAATACCTATGTGAAAGGAAATTATCGAAGTGCCAAAGGAGTAGAAGGAAAAGAAGTGTGGGGAACCCGCTGCCGCTGGATGAAATTGGCAAGTGAGATAAATGGAGAAAATGTTGCGTTGGTAATAATTGATCACCCTTCAAATGTAGGGTATCCAACATATTGGCACGCCAGAGACTATGGATTATTCGCTTCCAATACCCTTGGTCAAAAAATATTTTCTAATGGAAAAAAAGAGTTAAACTTCAGTCTGAAAAAAGGAGAATCTGTTACATTTAAGTACAGACTTGTTGTTGCATCTGGACTTTTAACTGATGATCAAATTAACAAACTGGCAGATGAGTATGCAAAAAAGTAAGTTGAATTGGAATAAAAATTTTAAACCCGTTATGGACAAAAATCGTTCACGCCGTATTTTTTTACAAAAGAGTTTAGCTGCTGGAGTTGGTTTATCATTAATAGATCCTTTTGCTGCAAATGCAATGCTGAAAAAATCTAAAATGAAACTTGGCCTGGTCACCTATCAATGGGGAAAGGACTGGGATTTACCAACCTTGATTGCCAATTGTGAAGAATCTGGATTGTTGGGAGTTGAATTGCGCACTCAACATGCTCATGGAGTAGAAAC